>JABMOT010000160.1 GCA_013202385.1 Fidelibacterota bacterium | reverse complement strand
TCGAGCCCTGTCCGGAGTACCACCTGAAACCCCTTATAAATCAATAGTTTATGAGGGGTTTATTTTTTAATCCAGGTGTCACCAAATCATCATAATTCATCAAATAATATGCAAATAATGGGGTACAGGTGGGGAACGTTTTTTTGAATGACCTCTCCAGCGACATCACAGGCGGGTCAATTTGTCCAGGCATGTATTGACACTCTCAGATGGCCTGATGCGTTTTTAGGGGGTATTTCGGGCGAAATTGGACCGTTTTACTCACGGGGAAGGATTCCCAGATTCTTTTTGGGTGGATCGGCTAATGGTAAAAGGGTCACCGCTGTCAGTCGATAAATGGATGCCCTACTCCCGAGGTCTGATACCTGGAGCAGGCTAAAGAGTGTATTTGCGACTCTGTGGATGACACTTAACTTGTCATCCATAGCTTCTATTAGTACCTATGCAAAAATGAGACGACTCAACAAATATGTCCGCATGGCTGGCGCAGGCTTTCTGCTCGCAAGCGTTTCGCTGGCGCAGAGTACCGACCCCGCAATGAACCCTTTCTTCCAGCCCAACACAACAACCCTCTATTACGGCAGCGGAGATGTGAATGGCGATGGCCAGATTAATGCAGACGATTATACAGCGATGCAATCCGGTGTTCAAAACGACATGGCGGATGTTGACGGCAACGGGACGCCATCAACAGCCAACGATCTGTCCATCCTGAATCAATATCTGCAGGGGACCAGGAACTATCTCCCGGGACACTGGAATATTCTGCAGACATCTTCTGAAAGAGAAGCCTGGCTGGCAGCTATGTTGGTCATCGATCCAACAAGTGAATTTCCTTACATAACAGGAGAATTTGTTTCAGGGGATTATTCGAACGTAACAGAGTTAAATTTTGCCGGAAGAATAAATCCAGATGATCCTAATATACCCTATGATCCCGGTATAATCAGCTTTGCAAGATTTAATATTCCCCTGTATGGTGTATCGGTGATCAGACCATCCACAGGATGGGGGCATGGGATGAATGGAATATTAACAGGTGAAGATCCATTAAATTTTGAAGATTGGTCTCCAGTAGAGCCCCAATTAGATGATATAAACGTCCAACCAGGTTCTCAAAGTATTCCAAGAGACACCTATTTTCTAATAAGTGCATTGGCTGGTTTTCAAGAAAATGGGAATAGAATTTCAACACCTGTTGCTGCATTTCAAGTTGATGAAACCGGGGATATAAGTTTATATGAATCCACTTCGTGGCCCAATCCCGATCTGTTATTGGAACGCCCTGCTGTATCCGTGGATGATGAAGTTGAACATCCACCATCCTTCATACTTATTCAAAACTATCCCAACCCCTTTAATCCAAGCACAACTATTCATTATGATATCCCGGCAGAATCTATGGTGTTATTATCTGTGTACGATGTGCAGGGGAGGCTGATCAAAACGCTGGTCCATGAGGAAAAGCATACAGGCAGCTATCACATTATATGGGATGGTTTGGACAGTTCAGGTAAATTGGTAAGTACTGGAATCTACCTGGCTGGACTGCAGGCGGGAAACTATTCGAGTACAATTAAAATGGTGTATTTGAGATAACCGTGTTTTGCTTAGGAGAGAGAAGTCCTTGAAATTTCAGCATTGCGAAGACTACCAGCACAGTGACGCCTATCAGTATAGATTGACTGAACTGCGACCTGTCTTTTGGGCGCAGCTTATCGAGGGAACGGCAGTCATGTACTGGTTTGAGGGTGAGGATCCATCGGACATTCCTACACAGCTACTGACAAATGATGAAAAGCGGTATATGCAAGAGGGACCAGCCAGGCCGCTCTTAAGAGACAAGCGTACAATTGATATCTTGAGGGATTATGGTCCTGAATTCTGTATCCGTCATATTAACAAAAACATTGCTAATAGCTTGATGGACGAATATGAGAAGATTGCTGACACCAGTCCAAAGAAATTGGAGAAGCAATACCTGGCAGCCATCGATCGATTTTACGAGTGGTTTTGGGAGCGAAGAGAAAAGAGTGATGAAAAGCTCTTTGCGCGATTCCTGAGACATTTGAACCATCAAAGGCAATTGAAGCAGGAAGCGGTTACCTGGTACACACTTAAAGAGGCGGCTGCTTATTCAAGAACAGGTGTTACCAAATTGCGCGAACTGATTGATGCTGGAAAATTACGCTCCTACAGGCTCGATGATGCAAAATCCAAATCTACGATTCTGTTACATCGGAAAGATCTTGATGCGGTGATCCTCTTTGACAGATCCAGCGGCTTGACCAAGCGCGAATCACAACGATTGCAATCCTACACGAAATAAAATTTAGACAGCCAACAACCCTGTTGAGTGGAAAATCATCGGATATACAAAAGATTTGCGGCCAATCTTCGCCTCTGACACCGCATGTGTAAGGGATTGGTGGATAATTCGTGCAAATCTCAAGGTAGAACAAACAGAATATATAATAATCATGTCATGTATATAATATTAATGACACTAGTGCTAATTAATTAGAATATTAATACTGATTTCTGACCATCGTGCAAAAACAGAACATTTTGTCGAATATGAAAGTTGGAAGAAAAAGAAATAAAAAATAAAAAACAAAAAAAAGGAAAAAGAAAAAAACAGAATAGAGAGAGGAAAGAGGAAAGAGGAAAGAGGAAAGAGACACCTATAGGGAAAACAATAGTTAACGGAAAATTAAAAAAAAGATTAGTATGAAAACGAATATTCAGGGGAAGACAAATTGATAATCCCAGGAAAATACTATTTTGTTTGTCGGGTCGAGTTTGAATAGAGACGAAATTTATGCTTCTGTTTCATGAGGAGATCTTGAGCAAATCCAATTTCTGAAACGAATGGCTGCGCTTTCTTATCCTTGATAGCTTTTGCCAGGATTGGCAGCCATTCTTTATTTAATTCGGTAACAAGGGACCGAACAGAGGATTCATACTCAGGGATAGCATTAAAATTATTTATTGTGAAACCTTTTTTAAATTCAGATGTCGCAAATGCTGACATCTTTCTCCATTCCGGTGGGAAAGCGCCTTCCTTCTCAATTGGAACAATACTAAGATGTTTCACAAAGGCATTGTAATTCCTGCTTTCTGTGAAATCTCCAGATGGATTTGATTTGGATTTATTTTGCCTTCGATGAAAATGATAGTCTGGTGAAATCCCGGAAAGTGTCAACGCCTCTTCGAGAAGCCCCAGGAGATTCAATGAATTGCGATCCATGATCGGTGCTAGAAAAATCCACTTCCAGCCAGGAAAGAAAACAAAGAACATTTGATGTGGAAGGACCACGCCCCTTATGGTAATCTTTACTGGTGGTCTTATTAACCCGCTCAAGCACAACCCGCCTGGCTTATTTGGAGCAAGAGAAGCTGCCTTCTTTATCTCTACAGGTAGCTTGCGCCAGGCTGATAGACGACGTTGAAGAGTACGCAGCATATTGGATTGATACTTCTCAGGATCAATTTGTATCAAATGATCGCGAATACCATAAGCTGTCATTCTGGGGTTTTCAATCAGAAGCGGAACCACCAGTTCTTCCCATTCATCCTGAAATAACACATTCAAGCGAGGCTCGCTACTTGATTGTACTTCGCTGGGCAACAGTGCCAGTTTTTTGTATTTATGAGCTGTCGCGTATGCCATTCCAAGTTCTCTCGCAGCATGGGCTGCCGATTCGCCATTTTTTAAGCGAAGGAATAGATCTGCGACCATGTCATCGGATAGAATTTTCAGCCACCAAAATTATGAAGATAATTGTCCGCCATGTTGTCAATTTAGTTTGGCATTGCGACGATCGAAACTCGTATTTATTGAACCCATGTTGCTGATACAAGTGTTCCAGTTTAGACCGCTTACAAATCTTTACATAATTACTCACTCGGGACAACACCGAATACCCAAAAAGGGCAAATATTTTGCCCATGTTGCTTCTATAGAGATTGTAATATTGATCACTTACTCATCTTTACCTGAATACTCACCAGCAATGACACCGAAAAGACAAAAATGGCAAAAAATCAGTGCGTATCTTGATACTCGTAGAGATTGTAATATTGATCACTTGAGGCAAAAATACTTGACCTCGTTATTGACAGAAATATCCCCCGCTTTTCGGGTATATGAAAGATGCACAAAGAAGGTATTTCTTTGCCATTGCCAACACCCAAAATTTCAAAATCGAAGGAGAAAAAATCATGTACACGAGGCTTGTTCAATTACCGAGGTATAGCTATGAGAATTGATAGGGTATCTGACGAATTGATCCTCAAAGAATACGTCCGCCGGTTTACCATTCCAGCAGGTGAGTCGATCCGAAGTGCAAGAGAAGTGGCCAGACATTGTAGGGGCTTCTTTTCAGAGGCCAGCAAAAAAGAAAAGTTCCTTGCGGTCTACTTGAACTCGCAGCACCAGTTACTATCTACAGAAATATTGTTCGAAGGATCACTAACAACATCAGCGGTTTATCCAAGGGAAGTCATCACCAGGGTTCTCGATGTTAATTCAGCAGCAATCATTGTTGCTCACAACCACCCATCTGGGAATACAAAACCTTAATCAAGTGATCGTGCCGTTACGAAAAAATTGAGCACTGCGCTGGCGGCTATCGATGTGGAACTGCTTGATCATATCATCATCGGAGCTGGGGATTACTTCTCATTTGCCGATTCAGGGCTTCTGCCTTGATCATTCGCTAAACAACAAACACACAAAAAAAAGGAGTCAATTATGACGATCATTTTAAAAAGTGGTCAAGAATGTTCATTGGATGACTTGAAGGACATCCCAACGCCTCCCGGGACACGATCCTATCAACCAATTCCTCACTATGCACTGGCGGTTAAAATAGCGAATATCGCCCAAGAGTTACTCACGGGATTCGATCTTGACAACAGCGTGTATGGGACAGCCCGTGATGGGGCACAGCTATTTGGTCTTCATACCTTCAAAAAATCGAATAATGAACTCGGGTTGAGCATTGCATTTTCATCATCCCTGGATAAGAGCATTTCATTAAAAATAGCAACCGGAGGTGTTGTGACTATCTGCTCAAATCTTTGCCTGACAGGAAAAATTATGAAGGCAAGGAAGCACACTACAACGCTTTTGGATGACCTTGATGAAATGATCTTGACGAGCGTCTTCCGTGCTCGATCATCGTATACGAGCGCGATTATGGATACTGAAGTGATGAAGGGAGTGGTTGTTGAGGATGATGGTGCCTACCGTGCACTTGGACATCTGTTCGGTCACAAAATTCTGTCGCCAAGACAGATGCCAGTGGCCCTAAAGGAATGGAAGCGCCCTTCTCATCAGGACTTTGACCCCAGAACACTCTGGTCGCTTTACAATGCTGTGACAGAGGCTCTCAAATCATCTCCGCCTCAGAATATCATGGAGAGGCATATCCAGCTCCACAAACACTTGCTGCCGAATCAAGCGAGATGGCAGGCATGAACGGCCAGCATATCAAGGCCCTGATCGTCATGGGTCTGCAGTTCTTGGCTACAATTGCGGAGATACTATTCACTAAACCCATAGAAAAAGAAAAGGAGGACTCTCATGACAAAGCAAGAGATACTGGAAACGATTGAGCTGAGACAGTCAACTCTGAAGACCTGGTTATCATGCCCACTCATGTACAAGTTCAGGCATATTGACAAACTGGAACCGGCTTTCAGGTATCCAGGGACAGTACATGGATCTGCACTCCACCTGGTCCTCTCCTGGCTCCATGAGGGTCTCTGGAACGGTGATCTGAGGTCTCTATATACCAAGGCACTCAATTACTACCTGTATGAATCTGAGGAGGAACATATCCCTGTCCGTTGGGGAGGGGATGTGGAAAAAGAGATCGAAGCTCTCAAGGTCAATGCTGTGGAAATCCTGGAGAACTATCGGAGTAAAGAATACAATCAGAATGCAATTGTTCTTTTCTCGGAGGTTCAATTTTCAGTAAAAATTCTTGGGAATAGGTTTTCAGGTACTATAGATCAAGTCCGCAAAAACCCGGATGGAACTATCGAGCTGCTAGATTTCAAATCAAGTAAGATGCGGCCCAATCAGTACGCCATCCCAAATGACATCCAGCTGACACTGTATGCCTATGCCTGTAAGTTCGGAGAACTACTTGTTGATGGGATCTGGGTTAAACCCAACATGCTGGTGGATTCAGTTGGGATCTATTTCTTGAGGGCTCACGAGGTTTATAAACGAAAAGTCCCGGGGAAGGAGGTCGGTGATGAGAAGGGCGACCCCTTTTTCAGAACCAGCAAGACCATTCATGATCTGCGTGCATTTCGCACAGAAATACGCCATCAGCTCTCTGCGATGGTGAAACCATGGTACTATCCAAATACAGCGAGCTGTGCCTTCTGCAGCTATACAGCGCATTGTATTGGTCGAAATGACAAGCTGCCAACAGACCAGGCTGAGGAAGCCCAGGAACTGTTGGCTCAGCTAAACATGACTTAAACGTCAGAAAGGAAAACAATGGAAAATCAATTGATGGAAATCGATGCTGTCAAACAGGCTTTGTCTGTGGCCGGTTGGGATATGGAAAAAGAGCTGTCCGGAATGGCTACAGAGACATCACAGTTCGAGCTTCCGCGTGTTCGGATAGAGCATAAGGATAATGGAAAGCATCGGATGTATATCGATTCTGGCGAAAGCTATCTGGATGACCAGTCTCAGGAGATCGAAATACCGGACAATAGGCTGACGGCGGTGGTATTCGCTGAACAGAATATCCGGGCATTCTGGAAAGAAGGCGACGAGGTCCCCGCCTGTTCTGGCATCGATGACATGCCGATTGGCATAGAACCATTGGCAGTTAGTTGTAAACGCTGTGAGCATGGTGTCATGGGCGGAAAATGTAAACCCAAGGTGCGTCTGCTCCTGCTGGTTGAGATACAAGGTGAGATCAAACCCCTTATCATGAATCTATCTCCAACCAGCATCAAACATTGGAACGCCCATAAGAAGAAGTTGGCGAGATCAAATCTTCCAGTGGTTGCCGTTAATACCACATTCGAGTTGGAGGATGTGAAGAAAAACGGTTTTCGCTGGGCAGAGGTGCATCTTGGTATGGCTGGCATTGCTTCCAAAGAAATGCTTATAGCTGCCAGGACTGCCAGGACAGAACTCGAAGAATTCACTAAAATCATCTCCCAGAGTGATTTTGATGATGCCGGGGATCTGCAGCCAGGGTAGTGATGGGATAGAGTCTTAGGATGGCAATATCCTTAAATATGTCCAAAAGAGAAGGCTTCCATCGGAGTCTTTTCTTAGCTTTCAGAATGTCCGACATGTGATCAAAATTACAATATCTACGAAAATGATGCCTGTCTCAGATGCAATCCAATTAGATTATCTTGTTAAAATAATTTGGATCATCAGCATCATCAGGACTCGTAAACATCTTTCCGAAACGGTCGAAGAATGGCGAATATTTACATGGAGAATTAACTGTAATGGAAAATCACTTTTCAGCAAATCTTTTAGGATATGATAGTTTTAAAAGAGTGCCCAATGATAGGGATGCAACGGAGATATTTTCTTTTGAAGGCGATTTGCATTGTCCGTATTGCGCGACACTTCTGCTGGATTCTACAATTTGGGATCCAGAAGTTAGTAAATGGAATTTAGGCGTGGGGAACTGTCCTCATCTCATTTTCGCGTTCGTTGTGGATGGCAGTTGGGCCTCGCCAGAATTTTTATTAGTTCGATCTGATTATGCGAAAGCTTATGTAACAAAACTAGTAACATCTCCCAAATATCAAGAGTGGATATCAAATCGGAAATTGCATCCTCTCAAGGGTCGAGAAATTGCAGAATTCGGGTCGGGAGAATTAATATATTCCTATGATTTTGAGGACTCTCCATCAACGGGGGAACGTGTCGCTCAATGTGGCTGGCATCTGCCATCCATCACAGTGCCAGACATTCTTCCTGAAGGCACAATTATTTTCATTGCCGGGAAATCTACAACCATTCATCTTGCAATCTGTCCATCAGTGGAAGATACAGTAAAGCTGCCTTAACCGGGCTGGGCAGTGGTGCCTGGCTAGAAGTTGCCCCTATGGAGTGGATCACTGCAGGAAGCTCACTTGAGGTCCCTAGAACTCTCCAAGAGGTATGCCATTTGGTGAAGCTCTTTGTTAATAGCCTGTCAAAAGCAAAAGCTCCGGCAAGCTCAAGTGCTTTTCGCCTTTTTCTTCCCCGCTATAAGCTTTCTATTAGTTGTTCTGTATGTTTCCTTCTTTACTACCAAATAGAAAAAAAATCAATTTTACATCTAGATTAACTTGAATTAAGGGTGATCACGAGAGGAACTCTTTTTTTATTGTTTCCCCAGCCATCTCGCTTGATCTTGACAATCCCAAGTTTTTCAAAATCTTTTAGTCGTGTATCGATGGTAGGAAAGGACAGACCACTGTAACCGCTGAGGGCGGCTCGCGTAACATCAAAACTATCGGTCGCCTTATTGGATGCAACGAAGGTTAAGATTAAATATAGTGCCATGGCACTGGTAAGCTCTTTACTGCTTCCATCATACATGAGCTGAATTTGTCGCAAGACATCTTTTTCTTGCCAGGAAAAGGGTTTTCCATTTTTCATAGCTCTCATATCACTCATAATTGGATCTCCATTAAATGTAAAATCTAATTGAAAAGAAATTCCTACCAATCGCTATTTTTTTTGAATGATCGCTAACTTTGCATGCCTGGTCATAACGTTAACAAATGGGATTTTCATCAATCATCGGTTTCGGCCAGTCTCAAATACGTTGAGGGTGACAAAGAATGAGACTTTGATTATAAGACGAGTTATGAGACACGGTTTATTGATTTCAAACCCTGTTATGTAGCATTTGAAGCTGAGTCTCATAAACGAAGGTTTATGCGTCACTCTTTTTGAGACATATGGGCTCTGATTGGGATGGTAAAAATGCCCTTTGGGTTATGAGCCCAAAAAACACTCATAAATAACAAACATTTACAGCGCTAGTGTGGCGTATATGTGTCACGACTTGCACTTGAAATTATACATCCTAACTTCTGAATCAGAGTATTAATACGATAATTTGAGGGGTACAAAATGTCCGAAGAAATCACTATCAGCCGGCAAGATCTATACAACCTCGTATGGTCCAAACCAGTGGTTAAGATCGCAAAAGATTTCGGAATCTCAGACGTGGCTGTCGCAAAGATCTGTAAGAAAATGAATATTCCTAAACCTGGTCTTGGCTACTGGGCAAAGAAGCAACATGGTAAGCGGGTCAGACAGACACCACTTCCGGCACTTCAGCATGGCGAATCGGATACCTATACCATAAAAGGATCAATGGATGCCAATCTGAATCTTACTAGTCCTCTCATCGAAAAGCAAAAAGACTTCGAATCCACTAACTCAAACAAAATCACGGTCAAAAAGACCCTCCGTAATCCGCATCACCTGGTGCAGCAAACTATATACAGGGAAAAGGTCCGTGATAGCTCTTCCTACCATGAGTGGATCAACTTACCCCCTGGACTAACTATGTCAGTAAGCGAGGATAGTTATCCAAGAGCCATCAGAATCATGGACGCATTGCTCAAAGCACTGGAAAAACGAGGTTTTACTATAACTGCAACGAGTGGTTATGATGGCCACACGTCCGTGAGCATAGATGGAGAGGAAATCATCTTCGATATCTTCGAATCCTCCAGGAATGTCGCGAATCCTGAATGGAAACCGGGCTCCTATGACAGGCAATTCAATCTTGAACCAACTGGCAGGCTCTCACTCAGGATTAAGAATTATTTCGAAGGACAAAAAGTGATCAGTGACGGGAAGGTTCAGAGAATTGAAGATAAACTCAATGATTTTATCATACTATTAGTCAAAGTTTCAGAGCGGGAAAAAATCCGGCATCAGGAACGAATGGAGTGGGAGAGGGAATACCAGGAACAAGCACAGAGGGAGCGTGAAATCCAGCTTGAGAAAGAGAGAGAACAGGAAAGAGTGAAAGAATTGTTCGACAATGCAGACACCTGGAACAAATGTGTACTTACAAGGGAGTACATTGCAGCTGTACAGAGTCATGCTGATAGAGATTCAGATGGAGTTCTGTTGGATTCGTGGGTAATATGGGCAATTCAACAGGTGGATAGATTGGAATCCAGATTGTGGCATCCCAGTATCAGTGATCTCTCCAAGTCTAAGGCTTAACTATAACGACCGAGGGCTTTTAAGTCCTGAATATGTCTCTGTTAGCCAGTTGATTACGGAAAATGTGTCAAAATATTATAGGGAAATATTCATTTAAAAGAGACCATTGAATATGGTTATTCATTGAGTGTGTATCTCCTAAATAAACTTTCTGCTTGCGAAGCAGGGGGGAGTAGTAAGGGGCAGAAAAATAGTGCTTCAATAATACAAGAGAATGAGGTCATGATTTTGAATTGCGGGTCGAATCCCAAAAGTCAAACTTCATGTTCGCTGCAATTAGAATCTGTTAATTTCGAAAATTCGGCGATTTAAAAATACGGAAAATTAGTTTTGGAAGTGTTACTTACTAATTACCTTCCCATCAAGAATTAACAAATTATAGAACGCGATATAGCTGTGAGAATCCAATGATTACTATTATTAATGGTACAACAAAAAAACCAATATCGACCAGAAGATTAATCGATTTTATAGCAAAGTTAGATCATTTTAATGGTTTTCTTTATACTGGGTATCCGATAATTGGAACTGTTGAGGGGGCTTACCCGATTGATGCTCTGTTAATTACAAAGGAAACAGGGTTAGTTATTTTTGATTTAATTGAGGGACGTGAAACATCTAAGATCCAAGAAGCCCAGGATGATAATTTCAATAAAATTGAATCGAGGCTAAGGTCGCATAAGGCATTAATGAAAGGAAGAAGCCTGAAAGTACCTATAAACACTGTTACTTATGCGCCTGTTATTAACGATATTACAGGAACTCTCGATGCGACATATCCTTTCTGCAATGATCAAAATCTTGGTCCCTGGATACAGTCTCTCGAATGGAATAATCCAGAAGATTACGAAATATTATTGTCTGTTATCCAAGCGATTTCCACCATACGAAAGGGCAGAAAGAAACGAGAAATCAAAAAACCTGATTCGAGGGGAGCCAAACTGAAGCGCTTGGAAGATTCGATTGCAAATCTTGATAGCCTGCAGAGTAGAGCTGTAATCGAAACAGTTCAGGGTGTCCAACGAATCAGAGGTTTGGCAGGCTCTGGTAAGACTATAATTCTCGCACTAAAAGCAGCATATCTACATTCTCAGCACCCAGAGTGGAAGATAGCAGTCACTTTCCACACAAGATCACTTAAGGCTCAATTTAAACAACTTATAAACACATTTGTCATCGAACAAACGAAGGAAGAACCTGACTGGGAAAACCTACATATTATTCATGCTTGGGGTGCACCAGGCGGTGGTGAACGTGCTGGCATTTACTATGCTTTTTGCACATCTCACGGAGTCGAGTACTTAGACTATGGCGCTGCCAAAGATAGATTCGGTCGGGGTAATGAGTTCAAAGGCGCATGTAGAGCAGCTTTAGAACAGATCGGTGAACCGAGTAAGATTTCAAAAACTTACGACGTAGTGCTAATAGATGAAGCGCAAGATCTGCCTCCTGAGTTCTTGAAAATGTGTTACGAGATTTTACATGCAGATAAACATCTCGTATATGCTTACGATGAACTTCAAAATCTAAATTCTCAGGCTCTACCTCCTCCAGAAGAGATTTTCGGAAATAATCCTGATGGATCAGCACGGGTTCGGTTTTTAACTCCGGTGCCAGGTCAACCAATGCAGGATATTACTCTGGATGTATGCTATCGTAATTCCAGGCCAGTATTAGCTGCAGCTCATGGATTGGGCTTTGGAATATATAGAGACATTGACCCAGTAATCGGAACGGGTTTGGTGCAAATATTTGATCATCATGAGCTGTGGTCAGATGTTGGGTATAAATTGATGTCTGGCGCATTGGCTGATGGTGAGGAGGTTGTTCTCGCCCGCACAAAAGAAACAAGTCCAGAATTTCTTGAGAGTCATTCAACAATTGACGATTTAATTCAATTTGTTGGTTTTGAAACAAAAGAGGAGCAAGCCATTTGGCTCTCAGAGCAGATAAAATTGAACATTTCTGAGGACGAGCTCATACCAGATGATATTTTAGTTATTAATCCTAATCCTATTTCCACACGAAATGAGGTTGGTCCCGTAAGAAATTTGCTGTACGCAGATGAAATAAACTCTCATCTTGCTGGTGTAGACACTTCTCCAGATATTTTTTTTAACGCAGACTCTGATTCAATAGCATTTACGGGCATACACCGTGCAAAGGGCAATGAAGCAGGTATGGTATACATAATGAATGCTCAGGACTGCTACACATCGTGGGGGAATTCAGCGAGCATTAGAAATAGCTTATTCACCGCGATCACTCGTAGTAAAGCTTGGGTGCGTGTGCTTGGAGTAGGCGAGAATTTCTCAAAATTGAATGACGAGTTTATTACGCTCAAAGAAAATAATTTTGCACTGAAATTCACTTATCCGACAGAAGAGCAAAGGAAGCATTTGAATATTGTCAATAGAGATATGACGGCTGAAGAAAGGAAACATATACAAAAGAATAAAGAGGCAATTTCAAAGCTCGTGGCTGAACTTGAAAGTGGACACCTGTTCGCAGAAGATTTGGGTGCAGAAGTACTTGAGAGACTAAAGTCATTAATTGAGGGGGGAGGAGAATAATGCTGAGTGCTGTCGAAATGCTCAAACAGATAAATAGTATAATATCCGACCTAATCAATATTGGTCTTTGTGATCGGCAGAGCTTCCCATCCATAATTTCCGGACCAGAAAATATTCAAGAAGTTGGAGTCAAGAACAGCAAGGTCAGTTTTGCACTTAAAAATCTTCCCTATGAAATAATTTACGATGAGTTAAATAATTCCGAAGTATACAGTATTAAAATGTTAGATGGGGCTCTAATTCAATTAATGTATAGGTTCCAGAACGGTAAAATAATAAAACATAGACTCGCATTTTTCCCCTCTCCATACCTTGAAGAATTTCAAAATAATCCGGATATTTATCTTGAAGATGTATTATTTGCTGAGATAGTTGAAAAGCGTATAGTTCCATTTCCTATTCGCTTTGATTTTGACTCGAGTGAGAATGAGTTTGTCGAAATTGAACACCCAAAATCTCACTTAACACTTGGTCAATATCAGAATTGCAGGATCCCAGTATCAGCACCAATCACACCATACCATTTTATTGAATTTGTCTTACGAAACTTTTACCACACTGCCTATAAGAAATATTGTGATGATATTTCCGCTTTCGATAGTGTCTTCAATTCAACAATTACAGCAAATGAAATTCAAATATCTCATTTATCAGTTCCATCAGTGGAAGCTTAAGTTTATTTCCTCGGATTTACACCTGGTTGCTCTTCACAAGGTGATAAAAATGTCAGCTATAATGTGAGAATGCAGTGGGTTTAGCCAACCAAGTTTAGCAGTCAATTATCTTAAAAAAATTTAAGTTGATAAATGGAAGGAGTGACAGGAACCCGCCATGAGGATCAATCTATAGCCATCATAATATGCTGTTTATAATGCGGATAGAAGAAAAGATAAAATTTTACTTTTTGAGACAGTAATATGTAATGCCAATAAAGTATTATTATGTAAAGTTAAGCTGTCCTGGAGAGGATGACGGATTCCACTTTGGTGATAGAATGGAAAATCTTTCTGCACAGAATGTCTATAAAGAACTTCTTACAAACATACCAAACTGGCTTAATGAGGCAAATAATGGGGATTTTGTGTTTCTACAGCTTGGTGGAGATGCGAGTATAAAGCGAAAATATTTCAGGGGAAAAAGCCAATTTCAAGATTTCATCAATGGTATTTACGGTATAGGCATTATTCAGCATATAGTGCCAGAGCAGAAACAAATAGAACTGGAATTTTATCCATTCTTGTCCCCCGTTACTAAAATGGACCTATATTTATATCCTCAATTTATAGATAATTTAGGATGTGTCTCGAAAGGTATCGCTACACAAGCTGGTTTGTATGAAGTTCCCGAGCTGACAGCCAGAGGTTTTATTGAATATTTAACATTGAACAACATAATGGGGCGTGCATCTGAGGTTGTCAAGGATATTGATATAACGGGATCCTTATTGTTGGGAACAGATCAATTTTACAAGGAAACCCCAGAATTGCTATCCCTCCCATCTGCTGAAAAAATACGAAATTTTCTGGCAAATGGCAAAATCAAGACTAAGTCAAAAGAGATTAAAACTTCCATAGAAACATTAGAACTCTCAAAACCATTTCTCCTTCTGGCGGGAATCTCCGGTACAGGAAAGACCCGTTTTGTCACCCAACAAGCAAAAAATTCAGCGATACATTATGGATTAACAGAGGATGATAATTACTGCTTAATTCCCGTTCGTCCGGATTGGCATGAACCCTCAGATCTGCTTGGCTATGTTTCGAGAATAAGTGGCACAAAATACATCTCTACGAGCTTTTTCACATTTATGGTGAAAGCACTTGCCAATGCCGTCGATAGGATTGAGGATGAAAAGATCGTATGGAAAGATTTGGATGAGGTCGCACCATTTTGGCTTTGCTTGGATGAGATGAATTTAGCCCCTGTTGAACAATACTTTGCAGATTATCTCTCCATATTAGAGACAAGAAAATGGGAGGAAGGGTACTATACATCGGAACCAATGATGAAGCCGGACATCTTTGAAAAGCTGGACAATGGTGAAGTAGGAGAGAAGAATCCGCTCGTTTCTCTTTGGCAGGAATTGTTTCATGATGTGGAGTGTGATTTTCGAGAAGATTTGTGTGCGGTCTTCAAGAAATCGGGGGTCCCGTTACCACCAAATCTCATTGTGGCCGGCACTGTGAATATGGATGAAACCACACATGGGTTTTCCAGAAAAGTGATTGACCGTGCACTGACAATCGATTTCCAAGAGTTTTTTCGTAATGACTATGACACTTTTCTTGGGGGACAAAAAGAACCCAAACTTTTTACATTCCCACCCCTTAGTCAGGTTGGGAATACCGATTTGACTGAACTCACCGATCAGGCTGAAAAATCAAAAGATTTTTTAAAGGCAGTGAATAACTTACTCACTAATACTCCTTATGAATTAGCCTATCGTGCTCTCAATGAATTACTGCTCTCTGTGATATGTTTTGCTCCTTATGAAGGTAATGATTCAGATTTAAAACTTCAGGCTGTTTGGGATGACTTCCTCATGCAAAAGGTTTTGCCCCGTATTGAGGGAGATAGTCAAAAATTAAAATTTATTGTTGCTTCAGAATCCGGCATCTCTGAGAGCAAGTACCTTATCGAAGAAGGAAACATTTATGGAAAAGGGTCAATTCTTCATCAGCTCTATGCTCTTCTAGAATCAACTCAGTTAAAGGAAATATGGCTGGAGAATATGCGACCTGATCTACTACGTGAAAATGATGAACCCATTCAGTGTCGTTCTAAAAATAAGCTGGAATGGATGATGAAACGACTAAAAGCCAACCACTTCACTGATTTTTGGGTTTAATCCTTGGGTTATTCCATCCTTAGTTGTCCACCTCTTGTTGTCAGAAGTGTCAAAGCCCGCGAGCGCGCAAAAACAGCTGAATTGAATAATCTGTCTCTAAATGCTGCACGCTATCGTATCACCGGAATTGAGACACCGACACTCAAGTTGCATAAAGACATTTTAGAATTAATTCCTGAAGATGGAGAGCAACATTCTTACACTACTGCAAGAAATAGCAAGGCCGTATTTTTTGATCAAACACCCTACATGTTTTCAATCAAATTACCTGATGCTGAGCTAGCCCACCTGTTTAGTCCGCTTGCCGCATGGTGTGAAAGTGCGGACTGGAATAAAGACGCACAGACTCTGTCTATCCCCATAAATTTTGGGAATGACTTAGGAGATTTTGAACTCTGCTGGGAGTGGATTAGTATAGATGGCGAACGATATCGAGGGTCCTTTTCAGGCCAGGTGTTCTCAACTAAATTAGATATCTACACGCATTTCAGCATTATGCTGGATGAAGTGAAAGATAGATTTCAATGGATCCAGTTAGACCTTCTCCGTCAAACTACCTGGGGCTGGAGTCATGATTCAGGAGCTGAGGGTAGCCTAAAAACCTGGCTGCTTATTTTTCAGGAAATCCAAGAAACCATGGGTGAGCATTTTAAAAAGCTGATCCGTCAACATCGTCGGCGACTGCTTGAACAAACCAAAATGCTTCGTGCGGAGCAGATGAAAAAGATATCTCCCAGGTTGGAGGAACGTGTGGTTGAAGGACTGCAGGATAATCCAAATCAACGATATCCAGTGATAAGTAAGGTGCTGGATGCAGATACTCCAGAAAATCGATTTATGAAGCATATCCTCCTTCAGACCCTCGCACAACTCAATACTGTTATCAGCAAGATTGACAGGAATGAGCGTTTTGCAGATATTTTTAAGAGTCGATTAAAGGATTGGGCTGAAGAATTGAGTGTTTTAAAACAGCATCGCTTCTGGCGCGGGATTGGGGCGTTCAGGGGGCTTCGACGAGCATCTTTGATCCTATCCCAGGATCCACTTTATGCTAGTATTCGGCGTGCACATTTTCTTCTCCAACAAGGTCTTATTTTTTTAGATAAAGATTTAAAAGGTGGAATACAAAATGCTGCTCAGCTATATGAAGTATGGTGTTTTGTAAAATTGGATCAATTGATAACTGAAGCGGGATGGCAGCAGTCTGATGAAAAACATCTCCCCTTTGAAATGACTGATGGTGATTTCAGCGAGGAGCGCGAGGAATTGCAGTCCGGGACTGTCAAGTTTTCATATATTAAAGATGGTTTTGACAGTATCAGTTTATCCCTTCTATTTCAACCATCAGCCGGAAAAAATATTAATAATAATGGTATTTGGGATGGCATGATGGCAGTACCAGTGTCACAACAACCAGATCTTGTCCTTCGTCTGCATCGGGATGATTTACCCCAAAGACCAGTTTATACCTGGATCTTTGATGCTAAGTATCGTCTGCATAAGAATGATGCGCCGGATGATGCGATAAATCAGATGCACCGCTATCGTGATGCAATTATTTGGTCAAAAGAAGCTCAAGGTGTGGGTCCTTATCTGCGAGAAGGCATCGGGGCATACGTCTTGTATCCCGGTGACGATCAGGATGAAAAGCAGAAATATCCCCAAATTGATTCCATCAAAAAAACCAATATCGGGGCATTCCCGTTAAGACCTGGAGTCGCTGGCTACATTCCGGAGCAGCTGAAAAAGCACATCGAAGAATTACTCACGATTGAAAGTAACTACTCTCAAGTAGAGGAGAAAGAGCCGTCATATTATGAAAATGTACCCCGCTCAAAAAGACCCTCTATACCCATCTTCGCAAAATGTGCAACTCGCATCTCAGACGGTATGAATACACTTGAATACTGGAATCGATGTAGAATATACCGCTTACCTGAAGCTGCCTATGAAGAGGATGTGATGCCCCACCCGCAAACTTGGAGCTTTCTTATTCCGACGGATGAGAATGGTGAGCAACTTGGAAAATTTCCAGTTTTGGATGTGTATCGGCAGAATCGAAAAAACCTTAAAAAACTCTACTTTGAAAAAGATGTGTACATTGAACCCAAAGTGCATGCCGATAGCGATGTTTATTGGTGCTTTATCTTAGGGGAGCCACTGAAGGATATGCCGGAGCTTGAAAAGCTACCTGAAAAACAAATTGTGCTTGTTCAATCCTTGGAAACTGATATTTCTTAAACAAGGGATGAGATATTGGAAATCTAAAATAAATACGGAAAGAATGGATATGGATATTACAACCCTCACAACAACTATCAGAAAATTTACCCAGGAACGTGACTGGGAACAATTCCATAACCCAAAGGATCTGGCGATCGCTCTGGGGATTGAAGTCTCCGAACTCCAGGAGATCATGCTCTGGACACCTACGGATCAGTCAGCCAAAAAGGTTGAGGAAAAGCGGGAAGCTGTGGAACATGAAGTTGGGGATATCCTGGTCTATCTCCTGCGCTTTTGCGATGTCACCGGTATTGATCCAATAGATGCTGCTACGAAGAAGCTCAAACTCAATGCTGAGAAATACCCCATTCATAAAGCCAAAGGTAATTCTAAAAAGTATACTGAGCTGTAATGTCCAATCAGGTGACCATCCAGAGGTTTGATTTTAAACCTCAACTGATTGACCAGGTTTCCAATAATCACTATGCCCGCGATTTGTGGCCCATTGTTTATCTCCTGAGTGACGGGCAGAAAAAGTTAGCCTATGTGGGGGAGACAGCTGACACCTCTGCCCGCATGAATGCTCACTTGAATCACAGCCAGAAAAACAAATTGTCAGATGTACATCTCATTATGAGTGAGATGTTTAATAAATCAGCGACCCTGGATATTGAGTCCAACCTGATCCAGTACCTGACCGGTGATGGGGAATACCAGCTACTCAACGGCAATCTTGGGCTAGCCAATCACAACTACTTTCAGAAAAATGAAGTTTACCGGGGGATTTTTAAGGAAATCTGGGACAAACTGCGAGCTCAAGGCATCACCAAACACTCTCTGGAACACATTGATAACTCAGACCTATATAAATATTCACCCTATAAAGCGCTTTCGGCTGATCAGAAAGCCGGCCTGCAGAGCATTATTCTCGCCCTGACGAATAATGAGCATAGAAATGTTTTGGTGAAAGGTGGGGCGGGTACCGGAAAAACCATCCTAGCCATCTTTCTGTTTAAAATTCTCCACTCAAACGATTTGGATTTCATTGTCAAAGAAACAGATGAGACGGAAACCCAGTTGGTGCAGGCTATCAATGATCTCAAGAGCAAATACCCGCAACCGAAAATGGCACTGGTGGTGCCAATGTCATCATTTCGGGAGACACTTAAAAAAGTATTCCGCAATATAGATGGTCTGAAAGCCAGTATGGTGATCGGTCCAGCTGAGGCGTCCAAAAGAACCTATGATATCCTGGTGGTGGATGAAGCCCATCGTTTGAGAAGAAGAGTAAACCTTGGCACTTACTTTGGTGCGTTTGATAATGCTTGTAAACGATTAGGTCTTGACCCAGACACAGCCAGCGAATTGGACTGGGTCATTCAACAATCTGAAAAATCACTGCTATTTTATGACGAAGCCCAGTCCATCAAACCCTCGGATACACTCCATCAAAATTTTATCACCATAATGGCGAGCAAGCAAACTCTGGTGGAGACCCTTAAGTCACAGTTCCGTGTTAAAGCCGGGAATGATTATGTGGACTTTGTTAACAAGCTTTTAGCCTGTGCACTACCGGCAAATGCCAATGAGTTTGTCCCCTCAAATTATGAGTTTGTCCTGTTCGATTCCATCACCGAAATGGTCGCTCAAATCAAACAGAAAGATGAAACATATGGGCTTTCACGTTTGATCGCAGGATTTGCGTGGCCATGGATTTCAAAAAACGATAAAACACTTTATGATATCCAGATCGGTTCTAAACAACTTCAATGGAATGGTGACTCGATCGATTGGATCAACACACCCAACTCAGTGAATGAAGTCGGCTGTATACACACGACCCAGGGCTATGATCTTAATTATGCGGGGATCATTTTTGGGAATGAGATTTCCTATGACAAACAAAAGAATGAAATCATTATACGGAAGGAAAACTACCATGACAAAAATGGGAAGCAGTCAATTGTAAACCCAGATGAACTGAAGGCATTTATCATCAATATCTACAAGACCATCATGTTGAGGGGTATCCAGGGAACGTATATCTATGCCTGCGATCCAAACTTGCAAGAATATCTTGCTCGCTATATCCCATTAAAAGAATCAACACGCACCCCAAAAGAAGTGCAATATATCCCCATAGAGGAAGTGCAGCCTTTCATAAATGCCATCCCTCTCTACAATTTAAATGTCGCTGCCGGTCAGTTTGGGGCATATCAGAAAGTGGAGGATATCTCATGGATCATGCCCCCGGTTGGGCGTAAAGCCTCGAAGAATCTCTTTGCATGCAAGGTGGTGGGTGAGTCTATGAACAAAATAATTCCTGATGGTTCGATTTGTCTGTTTAGTAGATATACGGGTGGTTCCAGAAACGGAAAAATCGTCATTGTGGAGCACACCGATCTGCAGGATGCAGAGTATGGTTCCTGCTACACCATTAAAGAATATGAAAGTCAAAAGAGTCAATCAGGCGATGAATGGGAACATGCATCAATCCGATTGATACCCAGATCCACAGATCCAAGATATTTGGAACTATTACTTCACGGGGACGAAACTGTTTCCTTGCGAGTAATTGGAGTATTTGAGTGTGTTTTATAAAATCGAGGTATCAGGTCATAAGGTTTGCTAATCAGATTTTTTGTCGCAATAATAAATTTAAAAAAAGGGGCGACATATGGGAATTTATTTAATTGCAGCGGGCAAATCATCAGAAAACCGTCAGAGAACTTTGGATAAGGCTTGGAGCATTGACCAAATTTCAGGTTATGTGCCTGTAGTTGCTTTAGAGAAACTTCACGCATCCTTTCCTTCTGGCCAGGGCATCTATGCATGGGGCGCGAATAAGGAGGCTGATTTAGCAGATATTCGTAATGGGGAATATGTTGTTGATGTGAAAAACAAAGACATCGTTCAGATATTCCAATTCTGCTTTTGGTACAAATCCGATCATACGCGACTACAGAACTTATTTGGCTGGGATGAAGAAAAGCCGATGGCAAAGCGGCGACAGTACAAGTATGTGTATTTTCTTTCCAACCCAATTCGTTCACTGAGAAGACAGAAGAGTTTTTTGGCTAGGGCTTTTGATTTTGAGGCTAATCCTCAATGGTTGGTTCGTCAAAGGTATATATCAGATCAAGCCGTTCAGAATGCTTTATTACGGACAAAAACGAATACTGTTCATGAATTGCTTGGAATTTCAGATTCAGGAAATTCATCAATCCTGGCGGAACAGAATGTTGTGCAGATATCAGAGCCCTCAGCTCCCTCAACTCCTGAGATTGAAACACCTAAAGAGGGCACTTATCTATCAACCAACCCTGAATGGATTGCGCCAGTCATAGAAATGGTTGAGGCTTTAATAGATGATACCGGACATCTCGAGCGTGATCATGAAGATATTGTTGCCAGTTTCTTTGAGGCTCTGGGATATCGAAGAGTAGTTGATATAAAATTTAGAAGGGGAAATATTGATATACGTATCGATCAGGATGGTGAGCCCTTATTTACTATCGAGGTGAAACCTGATTGGTCTCTTACATGCAAAAGCACCGCTGTGCTCAATCAAGCCTATGCCTATGCAAATGAGATTGGAACACGGTATGTGATTATAACGAATTGCGATCAGTACTGTGTGTTTGATAGAACGGTTGGGTTTAAGTATGAAGATCAGCTGATAGGGTCTTTCAGATTGTCATCGCTTATGGAAGAAGACTTGGAAGTAATTGAGCTCTTAAGGAAAAAGTAGATGTCAGAAAAATCAGATTATGTCGTCGCCAAAGTAAAGTGTTTTGGCGGTTATAATCACCGGAAGGATAGACCCAATGACTTCGGGTTTGCTGAAGTGGCTAAGGGTTATAGTATTATTCTTCATGAAGAAAAAATAAATCATACTGAAATAGTAGTTGGGAATCTTTCTTTAGGAAATGGATGAACAGATGGATTTTTTGATGCTGCTCCTGGACGGGAATAAATTATAAGGTGAAATAGATGGAAGAAATTTATTATCGTATGGTAACAAAAATGCAAATGACCGAGATTAAAAAAAACGGGAGAATAGTTGTCGGGAAAACACGCTGGGAACCATATGAACCAGATACAATTGTGAACATATTTAAATCGAAAAATATTGATTATCTTTGTGAACGTTATGCAAGTGCTATAGCTGATAATAGGGACCTTCAGGAAGGGGAAGACCTATATTTGCTCGAGTTAAACAATTTACCCGGTACTATTGAAAAGGATAAATCTGCAGGCGGTTGGCCTGAGTCCTATACACATCTTGGTGATATTCCTGAAAACTGCATAAAGTTTGTGAGGACAATAGAATTAGCAATAAGTCATGATAATAGATCATTTCGGGGCATCAGACCTGCGATTAGCTGGAGGTAGTAATGCGGGAAGGAAAAATATCTTGTGAGAGATGATCTCCGATATCTGCATATCTATGTAAATAGAAATGTAATGGATGTTTCTTATTGTATTTGAGTCAACGGGTAGCATCTTTGACACCTTAGGGGAAACAAATTAGGAGCTAGGTTGTAATAAAAACATGGTTATGGTTAATCCAAATATTCTGAAATGGGCTCGTGAAACAGCCGGCTATAGCATAGAAGCTGCTGTCAAGGCTTTAGCTATCAAGGACCTTCGTGACACTTCTGCATTAGAGCGTCTAGAACAACTGGAAGCAGGTAAGCAACAGCCGACAAGACCATTGTTATTGAAAATGGCAAAAAAATATAGACGGCCTCTACTTGCTTTTTATTTGGCTGAGCCTCCCAAAACTGGAGATAGGGGCGAAGATTTTAGAACCTTACCGCGCGATTATGAAGAGAAAGATGATTCCCTACTAAACACATTGCTTAGGGATGTCATTGCTCGTCATGGCTTAATTAGTTCTGCATTGATTGATGAGGCAGAAACACATATTCTTAAATATGTTGCATCTCATAAAGTTACAGATAGCCCAAAGGCCATTAGCAAGTCTATCAAAAAGTATTTTGATATCAATCTTGACTTATTTCGAGAGCAAAAAACTCCTGAGGCCGCATTCAAATACTTGAGAGATCAAATTGAAAAAGCGGGAGTTTTTGTCCTATTGATTGGGGACCTTGGCAGTCATCATACAAAGATTGAAGTAAAAACTTTTCGGGGATATTCCATTGCCGATAGTATTGCACCGTTTATTGTAATAAATGACAACGACTCTCATCGTGCATGGTCTTTTACACTCCTACATGAACTGACTCATATTATGCTTGGTCAAACAGGAGTAAGTAATGCTTTCTCTTCTATTCAGGTCGAGAAACTTTGTAATCGAACAGCTGGTGACATTTTGTTGCCAACCGCGGAATTATCTGCGTTTGGAATTACTCAAGATTCTACATATGAAGACCTCATTAAGGCTATTACAAATTATGCAAATAGCACTAATGTTAGTAGTACAATGGTTGCGTATAAGCTATACCTTGAAAATATTATTGAACAAGACGTTTGGATTCAATTAACTGAAACTTATCATGATCTTTGGGTGCAAAACCAGCTGAGTAGAACTTTAAAAAATCGTGAGAAAGAGGGTGGTCCAAGCTATTATACTATAAAATATCATAGAGTTGGATCCGCATTAATAGATGTTATTAATCGATTTCTCTACAGTGGTGCCATTACAACAACCAAGGCAGGCAAGGTTCTTGGTGTAAAGCCAACAAATGTTCACAAATTAATTAGCTCAGCCGACACGGTGCAAACACCCCATCTGAATTAAAATTATATGCAATATTTACTTGATGCAAACGTCCTTATTGATGCAAACCGTGACTACTATCCGCTAGATCGTATCCCTGAGTTTTGGGAGTGGCTAATTCATCAGGGCAATGAAGGAAATATCAAAGTCCCAGTTGAAATATATGAAGAGATCATTCAAGGCAAGGATGATCTTGTGGACTGGCTTAAGGATGCTGACGTAAAGACTGCCCTGCTGCTTGATGAAGACGTTGATATTCGGCTTGTGCGGTTGGCTACAAATTCTGGCTATGCAACTGATTTAACTGATAATGAGATTGAAAAACTTGGCAGAGACCCTTTTTTGATTGCCCATGCTTTATCAGATAAGCCTAATCGTTACGTCGTGACAACAGAAGTATCCAAACCTGGCAAACAACGTGGGAATAAACATATTCCAGATGTTTGTAGTGCTGTTGGGGTTCCCTCCTGTCATACATATGAACTTTTACGGATTTTGAATTTTACCACCTCTTGGAAAGGGTAACTGTTTTAGAATTTAGCCATGTTCCTCGATTAGTGTTACACCGAGTTAAAAATTGATAAAACTTAAATAATTACAGTATTATTTGTCCTATGGCATCACTCGTAAAAAAGCGGAACAAATATTTCATCCGTGTCCACCTTCCCGGTGGTGAAGAAAAATTTATGTTCCTTGTAGTCCCATCCGATGCAATAAATTGAGCATTCTGGTGTGACAGAAGGAGGGCTTTAATCATGGCTGATCAGCACTTTTTCTCAGACAGAAATCAATTCTGGATCGACCTTCACAAATGCGCCACCTATGAAGCAGCATCCATCATCGAGAAACGCATCGACGAGTGCTTTAATTATGGGGTCACTACCATGGAAATAATCTACGGCACACCGGATAATTATGAGGGAAGCATTCAACAAGCTGTTAGTGACATAGCTGAGAAAAATGAAAAGGTTGAAACCCAATCAGAATTCCATGCAGGAACGATTTTCGTAATTACACAAAATCCAAATCCGATGCCTCAAGATGATTCAATGTCGTTCTCTGGCTTTTCAGCATCTTACGAGAATTACCATAAGGCACATCCGTTTGAAAGAGAGTATTTTCCCTGTCGTAAAGAAATCAGTACGGTCGAATTCTCCAAACATATTGGATGTTCCATGGAATATATCCGAAACGTACTTCACACCGTCTCAACTGCATCTGCAGAAAGCATAATTGAGTATAATCCTTATACCAAAAGGAATGAGCAGAGGTGGCGAATATACAATAGGGGAGTTGATGAAGTTCATGAGCGGTGAAAGAAAGATCAGCAATTGGCGAATGACTTGCTTGTCGATCTTGGAGCAGGGGATGATGAAACTGAACATATCCTGGCATCAATCAAAAAACCCTTCGATTCGGAAAAATCAGCAGTTTCACAGCTCAAGGGAGCGTTGACTCGACTCAGACGCAAAAACTGACCATCCCCCATATTGAATTGAGCGCATGGGACAAGAGGAGAACCGATTGATCAGCTGGATGATTGCTGCACTTGATTTAATAGATATTGTAGTTTTGATCACTTTATATGCTAGCAAATTGTTTATATCTTTCACACAATCACGTTGGTTTGCTCTGAATAAAGTTAGCATTTAGCAAAGCCGGAATTGCTTGAGGGGGATGGAAGCATAGCATAGAGAATAGGGGAATATAAAAATGACATTATCAGCCAAGACAAGGGATCGAATTCTAACTGAAATCTTACATGATAAGCCACAAAAAAAGCCCGACACAAAGGAGGAGAAAGAATTTCGGGAATCATTGATGACTGAAAATGCACAGGTATTCAAGGAGTTAGAGCGAGCAGAAGCGCTATTTGCTGTTGCACAATTGTGGCTGAGAGAAAATGCTAAAAAGGAGGGAATGTCTGAAGATGAACTTAATGAAGAGATGCCTCTCCCGTACAGCAATAGTCAAATGAAAAGATTCCAAGAAGTATTCAAGGCAATGGAAACTGGACAGAAGGATGAGAAGACATTCTAATATTAAATTATCTGGTGGCTTGATATTAAAAGTGAATTGCATAATCATTATTCACGGCTAGGAGAGAATGGGCCCAGTAAATTATAATAATTTGGTCGAGAGCGAGCAGCGTAATATTTATACGCTTTCTACACGCTGCTTCAGCGGTTAGGTTTTGACAAAACTAAAAAGAACAGGGTTGTATGGCCTCACTCGTAAAAAAACGTCAGAAGTGGTATGTTCGGATTCGCCTTCCTGGTTGCAAGGAAAGGACTTTCCCCACTAAAACAGGGAACCGGAGACAGGCTGAGCAATTTCTGCAAGTCTTTCAGCAGAAGGAAGCGCTACTCAAAGCCAGATTGATCACCGAGGCTGAGCTGGAAGATCTGGATCTCGAGGATGCAGTGAATCGGTTCATCAGGGAATGCAAGCTAAATGGACGACGACCGACCACCATAAATTCGTACCAACTATCCTTGGACAACCTGGTTGATGCGAACTCCCCAAGACTGCCAGTGAAATCACTTTCAAAAAAGCATTTTCAAAAGATGGTGGATATGCTCCATGAAAAGAAGATTGGAGATACAAAAAAGAAGCTTAAGGAAAATACCATCAACATTCGCATCCGATCTGTTAATACTTTTATGAACTGGTTGTACAAAGAAGGGTATGTTCTTGATCGCATAAAGGCATCAGAAATTAAGGTTGATGAACCACTACCAAAGTTTTTGACCCCACAGGAATTGGATGATCTTTATGCGAAAGTGAATAACCCCAAAATGCTTTCGACACTCAAAGTATATGAGGGTACTGGCATGAGGCTGAGCGAGCTCCATCACAGTTACAGAGAGGGAGGGTTTATCATCATACCGGCTGAATTCTCCAAAAGCCGTCGGGATCGTATGATTCCAATTGATGAGGATCTGATACATCATTACGAGATTGCTGCCAATGAGCCATTTAAACCCCACACCATTACTCATGCTTTTCGGAAATATGCTGACAAGGTAGATCCTCCGATAGAAAAAACTCTGCATTCAATGAGGCATACCTATGCTCTGCGGAAACTGCAGGAAACAAAAAATATCGTCGCGGTGAAGGAGCTACTGGGTCATGCTGATATTAAAACGACGATGATTTATACGAAATTTCCGCCGGAGTATATTACTGAGATGTTGAAGGTTGATCCACCCAAACCTGTTGATGGGATTGTGGCGCAGGCGTAATCTATAGATTGCTTTAAAAAAAATGACAAATTTGCTTGATCGCATCCAAATTATTAACACCGATATCACAAGCCTGAAAGTTGATGCCATTGTCAATGCTGCCAATAGTAGTCTGCTTGGTGGTGGCGGTGTGGATGGAGCCATTCATCGAGCAGCCGGATCAGAGCTCCTGGAAGCCTGCAGGAAGCTGAATGGATGTGAGGTGGGCCAGGCTAAAATTACGAAAGGGTACCAATTGCCTGCAGAGTGGGTGATCCACACGGTTGGTCCTAGATGGCAAGACGGGCAACAAGATGAAGAGGCTCTATTGGCAAGTTGCTATTCAGAATCCCTGAATCTCGCCGCCCAATGTGGGATCAGAACCATTGCTTTCCCTGCTATTAGTACTGGCATTTACGGCTTTCCCATGGAGAGAGCATCCAGGATTGCTGTTGATGAGATCATCCTTTTTCTTGAAAATGATGAATGGATAGAAATGATTAACCTTGTTGCGTTTTCTGAAAAAGATGAATCCATTTTGAAGCAAGTTCTCGAAGATAGGAGGCAAGGTCCCCTAATTGGAAAAGAAACCGCCCTCAGGATAGTTGGCAGATACATGGGACAGGGTTTTAATGGTGAATTGTCTGTATCTGAGATGCCAAAAGGAACAATTATCTATCAATCCAGTTCTGATCCCTCCTCGGTTTGGTATGTTACAGTTTGGGAGGGACCTCATATTGGAGGGAGTCGGTTATTACTGGTGGACAAGACTAGCGGAAATATTGTATACGATGGTCCGGATGGAGGAGAATAGTAATTGGGTAGTAAATACGAATTCTGTTGTCCCAAATGCCAGCATACTCTGGAATCCGGTATTGGAGAAGACTGGGGCATGAAAGGATTCTATAGGACACACTATTGCCAGAGTTGCCACAATGTCTTTGAGATTTTTACAGACAGATTCACTCAGGATCTGAGTGAAGATATAAGTCGCCACGATCATGAATCTGCAGCTAAAGGGGAGGTCTGTCCAAAATGTAAAGGCAGACAGATTGCTTTTTGGGATCCCAAGCGTCCATGTCCAAAATGTGGAACAAAGATGAAAAAAGGAGACCTCGTGTGCTTGTGGGATTGAGGGAGTGGAAACAAGAACGGTTGGCTTATATTCAAAGCAAGCATGATACTTATATTTATTAATTCAATGTCCATTGAGGATCTTTCTTGAGCTATCAACCTCCATATCGGATCTCTGAACAGATCCTCAAGTTGGTGAGTGATCTTAGTGCTGCCATTGCTCGCTACGAGCTGTTGGAACCCAAACTAATGACCCCAATGCTTCGGAAAGAATTCAAGATCCGAACCATTGTTGGGACATTGGAGATCGAAGGTAATACCCTGGGTAAGGAACGCATAACTGCCATCCTGGATGGGAAGCGTGTTCTGGGGTCACCCAGAGAGATTGCTGAAGTAAAAGGTGCAATCCAAGTATATGATCAGCTGGATGGTTTTGATGTATACAGCGTCAAGGATTTACTGCATGCTCATCAAATGCTTATGGGGGAGATCTTAAAAGATGCAGGTGCTTTCAGGCGGTCAGCTGTCGGAGTGGGGGGACCTGAAGGTTTAATACATATCGCACCCCCTGCCAATAAGGTCCAAACATTAATGTCCGATCTCTTTGAATGGTTGTCTCAAACAGATGCTCATCCTCTAATCATTAGCTGCGTGTTCCATTATGAGCTGGAGTTTATTCATCCCTTCACGGATGGTAATGGTAGAATAGGCCGACTATGGCAGACACTTCTTCTCAAGGATTACAAGACTGTCTTTGCATCTCTGCCCATTGAAAGTATCATTCGTGACCACCAGCAGCAGTATTATGACGCTTTGGAAGCTTCCGGTTCTCAAGGTGAGAGTACTACATTCATTGAATTCATGTTGGAAATCATTCTAATGGCTATGGAAGAAGCTATGAGTACCGGCCAAGTAACCGGCCAAGTAACCGGCCAAGTAAGGTCGCTGCTGACTGTCATGGGAGATCAGTGGTGGAGCACGCAGGAACTCATGGACAAACTAGGAATGTCACATCGCCAGACCTTCCGGGAAAATTATCTGAATCCTGCATTGATGGCGAAATTGGTTGAGATGCAAGACCCGGATAGTCCACGGAGTCCGAAGCAGAAATACCGGATTAGGAAAACTTGAAGAGTTCATTCACCTTTTCATCTGAAAATGTTGATGAAGTTGTGGGCAGGCGTAGGTTAATACAAAATATTTGATAGAGGCATGAGGAGGGGAATATGGTGTTCTTGTTTGTTTGGAATTCCCAGTGGACTCGAATTAAGCAAATGGATTGGAGTCCGTACATGTCTCCCTTAACTTTGGACCAAATTAGTTCAAAAAGCATTAAAGAAGTACTAGAAACACTTTGAAAAACCTTACAGGAGGCATATCAAGTCAGACCTAGTGGCGTTTAAGCAACAGTACCTGAGTTAAAAATATAAGGAGGAGCGAGGTAATGAAGAGGAATTTAATCGGACTTTTAGCAGTGGTTGTAATCATTGTTGTGGCGATGGTACTGGTCAATCCAGGCTCTGAGGAAAATGCTACGAAAGGTGTAACGAAGGTTAAGGTGGCCGTGGTTTTCCCTCTAACAGGTCCACAGGCAGCGATTGGGCGTGGTTGTGCGAATAGTGTACAGCTAGCCTTTGATCAAGCTTCTGAAGATCTAAGGGCAGGTGGCCTTGAGGTCGAGCTGGTCATGCTGGACGATGGCTCTAAACCTGAAACGGCAATATCAGCGGCGCAGCGGACCACATCGGACAATGAAATAGCCTTAGCCATCGCGCACTTTAATTCGCCGTGTGCCTTGGCAACAGTGGATGTTTTTCATGAAGCCGGTATGCCCATGATCACACCAGCGGCAGTGAATTCTGGTGTGACGGCCAAGGGGTACCAAGAAATTTTCCGCACTTGCAATACGGATATCCAGCAGGCTGCCTACATGGCGAAGTTCCTGGTCGAAACGAGACAGGCCGAGCGTATTTATGCCATTCATGACAATTCTGCCTTCGGCAAGGGATTGATTGGCGCTCTAGAGAAGAATCTGGCAGAAACTGGCAGGTCTTTCTCGGGGAAGGATGGTTTCATGGTAGGTGATATTGATTATTCGGCAGTTGTGGCACGAGTGGAGGCAGCAGCTCCCGATGTGATTGTGCTCGGTTGTATGGCTGCGGAGGGGGCACTTCTTCGCAGGCAGATGGCAGAAAGAAACATCACAATTCCAACAGTCGGGTTTTCTGGGATTTTCTATGACACTTTTCTGAAGAATGCTGGATCGGCGGCGGAGGGAACAATGGCGATCTTCCCACTTCCCCCCCTCGAGGATTTGCAAGGGGGTAAGACCTTCCAGAATGCCTATACAGCAGCAGGTTTCGACGACCCTTATGAATCTGCTGGACCTTTTGGTTATGTTGCTGGACAAGTTGCAGCAGCAGCCCTAACTCGTGGCAGTATTTCACACGCAGGGCTTATTCAGGCTTTACACAGTGGAACTTTTAACACTGCCTTCGGGCCACTCACATTTGCCGACAACGGTGAGATGAACCTAAAGATGTTCTGTTTCTATGCTGTGAAAAACGGGCGCTGGGAGGCTACCCACAATGTCAATGATAACGGAACCATTGTGCCAATAGAAGAGCCGTAGGTTCAACGATCACTGCGATCAAGAACGAGTTGACCCAATCCGTAGAGATTTTATAGCGTATGCCTGACTGGTTGCTAGATGTACTTCTGCTCGGGAGCTTCTATGCTGCTCTAGGGGTCGGCTTCTCACTTTACTTCGGCGCACTGCGTCTCATTAATCTGGCACATGGCGAGAGCCTTACGATGGGTGCATTTGCTGCGTTGGCTGTTAGTGGACTACTCGGTGGGTTGCCAGGTCCCATTGCCGCAGCAATCATGCTGAGTGTCGCGGTTGCGGTTACAGGTGCATTAGGAGCGGTAGTTGAGGTTGTTGCATTTCGGGGTATCCGGGGAAGGCAACCTTTCGTGTTACTTTTAACATCTGTAGCCGTCTCGATCATTCTGCGTGAAGGACTTGCTGTAATGTGGCCCAACGGTGCGAATCCACATCCATTCCCCGATCCCTTTGAAGGGCTGTACCTTGCCTGGCCAGGAATACGGGTGTCGAAAGCCTTGACAGTGATTCTGCTGGTAGTTGCATCAATTTCAGTTGTACTGATTGTAATGCGTACAGCCTTAGGGCGAAAACTGCGTGCGGTGGCCCAAGATCCCACAGCTGCGGCTTTGATGGGCATCAACGTTGATAGATCCATGGTGATAGCCTTTGCTTTGGCGAGTTCCCTTGCTGGCTTTGCGGGATGCCTTCACGGTATGTGCTATGGGATGGTAAGGTACGACATTGGTCTTGGCTTGGGCTTGCGTGGCTTCGCAGCCGCTGCAATTGGTGGAATCCATTCCAGCTACGGGGGGCTCCTGGGTGGGTTTCTGCTAGCTCTGTTTGAGATTACCGCCGGACGTTGGCTCCCGGGAGGTAGCCTTTGGCGAGATGTAGTCGTATTTGGTCTACTCATCGGAACTCTGGCCTGGCGACCACAGGGAATACTGGGCATGTTTCGTCATGAGAGTGGCGTTTCTTGGGCGCGTCGGCGAGACGGAAAGTCCGTGTTATGATCGGACGACGTCCAGGAGGAGTAGCATGGGCACTTGGCCAATTGGCGGTTGGCCTTGTGATGCTGGCATTGCTGGCAGCGTCACGAGACTCGACCATTCTATGGCTTGGTCTGCTACTTCTTTCAGGAATTCTCGTCTTGTTAGGCATATTCCGCCCACTTGATGCCACTTCAATAAGTATCGTCGAACGACATGGGACGCCACTGATGATGGCGGTTTTCGGTGTGGTTTTCCTACTTGTGTTCCGTAATTCCCCATATGCCCTGCTGCTTGCTGCTCTTGCCTGTCTCTATGCTGTTGTGGCAATGGCGAACAATCTGACAACGGGACTTCTTGGTTTCGTGGATATCTCTGCGGCGGCAGTCATGGGTATCGGCGCCTAAGCCGGCGGATCCCTCAGTGCGTTTTATGGCTGGCACCCTCTTCTGTGTGTTCTTGCCGGTGCGATGGCCGGGACATTGTTCGGTGCGTTGTTGGGGCTCTCAACAATAAGGATGCGGGGAAACGAGGTTGCGATGGCAACTTTGGCCGCAACCATCGTAATTCATGCGGTAATGGTGAATAGTTGGGGACGCTTGGGCGGTCCAGATGGCTTTGGCGGGATCACTCCTTGGGGCCAAGTGTTACCGTTGGGTGGTACACCACGCCGGGCAGACTTTTTAGTGAGCTTCTTAATTGTCATCACAGTCTGGTTGATGCTGCGAAATCTGCGACGCTCGCGATTCTGGCGCGCATGGATTGCTTTGGGGGATGATGAGGTGGCTGCAGTGTCATGTGGAATATCCCCACCTCGACTTGTTTTACTTGCCTTTGTGCTGAGTGGATTTTTGATAGGTGTGGCGGGCGGCGCCTATGCGCATGTGCAGCGGTACATTGCACCGGGGAACTTCGGGCTGATGGAATCTGTGATGATCGTAAGCGCAGTAATGCTTGGCGGTAGGGGTGGCCTGGCAGGTCCGCCGATGGCTGCCGCAGTGGTTTGGTTACTTCCTGAACAGCTCCAGATCGCACCTTATGCCCGATTGCTGATCTTTGGAATCGCCTTGCTTGCTCTACTACGACTGCGCTCGCAGGGATTGCTTCCACAACGACCGTTGGCGTACGCAAGAACAAATCATCCAAGTGATAGAGCAGATGACCGGAAAATGAACATTGAGCTTACTGCGCACGAACTTCGTTACTCCATTGGTGCTTTCGAGCCAGTTTCCGATGTGAGTTTGACCGTATGCAGCGGTGAGGGGATAGGGTTGGTTGGCCGCAACGGAAGTGGGAAAACTCTTACACTGGACATGCTCAGCGGATTCTTGAAACCAAGCAGTGGTATGGTGAAGCTTGGGGAAAGAAGGATTGAGGGGCTGGAACCATGGCACGTAGCGCGTACCGGGATACGGCGGACCTTCCAAGAGTCGCGCCTATTCCAGAGGCTTTCCGTTTTGGAGCACGCAATGGTCGGATCGCATACATGCGGGCGCGTGAGCATCTTTGCTGCCGTTCTGGGTCTCCATTCCGCACGGCTCGAACAAGGAAAGATTGTGACGCGCGGCCGTACAATGTTGGTACTTTTTGGTGAGGATCGCTTCGGTCCGCGCGAGAATGATCCTGCGGTTACCTTCAGCTTCGGTAATCGACGCCGCATTGAAATGGCTAGGTGTTTGGCCGCTGAGCCACTTCGAGTACTTGTTCTGGACGAGCCGTTTGTAGGCGTGCCACACGATGATATCCCGGCTCTTTGCAGCATGCTGCGGCGTGAAGCGCAGCTTGCCTGTATCGTAGTGGCTGAACACGATATAGAAGCGCTGTATGGGTTAGTTGACTCTTTGCTGAGATTGGAACAGGGGAAGGTCGTGTCTGAAGCTCATTCGGACAAAACAGAGGGCGGCAGGACAGCATGAAACTATTAGAAGTAAAAGACCTGACGATCCGGTATGGTAGCCTGCTTGCAGTTAGGGATTTGTCTTTCTCTGTCGATGAGGGCGAAACGGTAGTCCTGCTCGGACCAAATGGTTGTGGCAAAAGCAGCGTGTTGTTGGCGATCATGGGTGTTGTGCGTCCCGCTTCCGGCGAAATCCTATATTTAGGACAAAACCTTAGAAACATGAAGCCTTGGCATCGGGTGGCCATGGGTTTGGCGATACTCCCTGAGAACAGGCGGCTTTTCGATGACCTGACCGTGGAGGAGAATCTATGGATGGCGCTTGAGACGCTGGGCAAAGAAATAGCATTTCAAGGGCTGCAGGATGCACTGCCCGAATCGTTGAGGAGACGCATGAAGGTTCCCTGTCGGCTTCTGAGCGGCGGGGAACGGCAACTTGTGGCGATTGCACGGTTAAAGCTTCAGCGACCTGAGTTGGCTTTGTTGGATGATCCTTTGGCTGGGGTTGGTATGGATCTTTGGTCTGAAGTATTAATGATGGTGAGAGGTGTAAAGGGAACACTACTGGCAGCTCCGAGGAAGGATTTGCCGTTTCAAGTGGATAGATATGTGGATTTCATGGCGCGATAAAAGAGCGCCTCGCGATGTGAATAGTAGCAGATGAAAGATGGGAGTTAAAGATGAACCGATTCTGGAGCACAGAAAGTCCAGCTCGTTACGCGCATCAGGCCTTTTACGAAAGTTCTAGACAAGTGAAACGCGAGTTAACCGATGTTATTGTTGAGGGCTTTCAGAATGGTCATCTAGAACGTCCCCCAGTATTCAATTGCAAAGGTGTGAGATTTCAAGTTCTCGGATCCTGGTTGGCACTACGAGCGAAGCGCTGGCAGGGTGAATCGCATCGAGAAGGCTTTGTTCTGGCTGCTGACTGGTTTCCCGGAACAGCTCACCAAAATTCCAGATTACCGTTGTTGCACCCTTTGGTATTTAACGCGACACCCGACTGTAAACCCGCCGCAGGAGATAAAGCATTGGCAAATAGAGTCGGGTTGCGTGCTCTCTTTCACGCAGGTATGGGTACTGGACGGCTACTGTTAGAGCTAAATGCTTTGGGGTATACAAAGGATCAAGATACCCCCTTTTCACTACAACGAGAGTTGTTTGAGAAACTAGACTTGCAAAGTTTTCAAATGCCAAATTGCTCAGATTGTCCCGATGTTACCATTAATGACATGCAAAGAAAATTGGTAGGGGAGGAAAAAGCGGTAATTCGAGAGCTTTGCCGTTTTAATGGAACGGAGCATTGTGAGATTCGAGCTTTACAATTGAGGGCCGAGAACTTGAGAGCGAGAGGTTATCCTCTTTGTGATCCCCTTGTAGCAGTGTTGAAGTCGCTTGAAGAACGCTCCATGCTACCCCCATGGGACAATGATATTGATGCGCACATTTCAGCAAATGAAGTCGTTGATATACCCTTAAACGCCTGTATTGGTGAACATGCGTTTAAAGTGGTTTTAAGACAAAAGAATGGTGAAGCACTTCTCCCAGGGTGTGAGGAGATTGAAAAAGCGATACATGCTAGGGATGTGACTCTTAATGAAGGACGGTGTACACTTATTTTCCCATGGGCTTTGAGCCGGCTCACAAATGGAGTAGGTACGGATCCGATGCCGACGGTGGCTTTGCTTTCAAATATAGAGGAGGAATATAGTGGACATGGCAAGCTCGTAGCTGGGTTTTACTCAGATGTTGATTTTGCGGCTAGAACTGTGATCGAGGGGGCATCGCTCATGTTGCCCGACCAAGAAACAGCTATGCTTCTACTAATGCCAATCAGAGATGTGGATACAACGCAGTCAACGGGGAAGCGTAACCCAGAAAATGCAGCAGTGCTGGCTTTTATTTTAGGGGTTCCCAAGTCATTTGCTGCCTCGCTTGCGGATCCCAGAGAGAATTATGAAAACACGTTCACGGAAACGTTACGCCAAAGAATTGCCATCCCCTTGGAAAAAAAATTCGGCTTCCGATATGCGTTGCAAGCTCTCCGCAACTCATACTTTAGCCGTAGTGAAAGCATCCATTCATATGCGATCGGTCGTTTGGAAGACAGGCTCATGCGTGAGGAAATTCCTGTTGGCCAAGCTAATGGCGACACACCAACTCTGGCACGACTACTCGATCTTCAGCAGGAGGCAGCATTTTCATCTACGATGGAGCCGCTGGATGCTATATGTCACGATATCGCAGGATCGATGGTGGAGCTCCTTACGGGGATTCAGTGGGGTGTTTTAGCTGGACCTCTCGAGCAATTCGCTAGTCAGGAACGTCTTCTTTTAGGACCTGATGACCATCGCGACCATTACTTCCACACTTGGAAAACATTCCTACTTGGGCGGAAATTACTTATTGCCTTGGGCGTTTACGATGAATTCGTACGACGGAGATGGATACTCGCGTCACTGTTGCATGATTCGTGCTATCCAATTCAAGAAGCGGAAGTGTGGTTAGGCGATTATATGAAGAAGTTCCAGCCCACTGGACTCAAAGGGAGTATTGAAACAGTGCAACTGCTGGATCAGTGGCGTGGACAAGGTTATCTTAGTTGCTGGTTTGATGCATTGTTGAGGATTGTTGATACCCGACTAACAAATTGGTTGACTAACGGGAGCACTGGAAACCGTCTGCAATCTACTGCTCTTTTCGGTCTGTTGCGCGAACGAAATCATGCAGTGCTCGGAGCTTTATCACTTCTAAGGAATGGGATGAAAATGATAGGGCTGTCAAAACCCAATTCCACGAGATTGAGATGGATGCTTAGGAAAGATCGGAATATGAGTGTTTCGAAAGAAGGCGTCCCATCGGAAAGAACGCGGTCTTCTGAGCTCATAGATGCCGCGACCTGCATTCTGTTGCATGACCCGGGTGTGTGGCAAGCCGTAAAGGGTACAACTCGGTTCAAGAGAATTCAAAGACCGCGAAACTTGAATGAAATAGGCTCACGAAGAGAAACAGCTGTTTCTCTAATCGCATGGACTCTTGGGTTGGTAGATGCGATCCAAGAATGGGGCAGAGACATAAACCTAGACCGAGAGGAAGATGGTGATCTACATGCTGGTTGGTGGATGCCAACGAGCTTTGACTGCCAGACCTCAGGGGTAAGGCCATTAAAACTCAATCTCACAGTCAAGTATGGACCTAACTTCAAGAATGGGGTTCGCAAGGTGCAGGAGGATGCCGAGGATTTTTTGAAAAAGCTTGCAACACGTGCTGAGCGAGATGGTTACAAGATTCTCCTAAACAGAGACTCCCAAACAATTGAGCAACAGCTTGATTTTTGTGCAGATGTGTGGGTTTTATGCAGTGGTAAATTTAACTCAACAACTGAAATATGGTGCAGTGTAGCGACGGAGATGGTCAAACGAATTGAGAGAGTTAGTAACACTGATGCGGGCACCTTTGAGGAGAATATCAAAGAGTTAGAATATGGTGAGATGGTTGATCTGTCCAAACGGATAAAGCTGTGGGTTGACGATGCGAATGCTCAGAATTTTGATCGTTGGGAAGATGTGCTCAAAAAATCGTTGAGACGTTTACACGGGTTTCGTACTGTTCCTTGGCAAGCGATTGATTTCTGGAATGCTCCGACAAACACAAGCGTGGAATACATCCAGATGTGTGACGGGACTCCGATCGGACCTCCCACGAATTCAAGGATCTAAGAGCATCAAAGAGTTGAGGATAGGCATAATCGTTGTATTTGGATCAGCCCGCGCTACTTACAGTCTGTGGAGCATTTAAGGAGCCGAGGGCAGTCGCACTGAACCATGGTATTATAATTGATAGAGTTAGTTTTGATTGAGAGGGTGGTAGTCTGATACAGAAACCAATTGGCATCAGAATGTCGAACAATTCATCCCATCGGGGAGAAAGTTTGAGCTGTGTTCTTGCTTCACCCCCATACGGAACGCTTTTTGGGACACCAAAAGGAACTCCCGCTCTTCATGAACCACTAGGCTTGGAATATATTGCCGCGACCGCACTGCAATGCGGATACTCATGTAAAGTAGCATCAGGATTGCCGATCGACCATGTGACAGCGGCCCAAGAATTGGCGGCATACGATGCAAATGTATATGGAGTCGGTCTATCAACACCTGCGAGCTCCTGGGTGGCTAGCATGCTGTCGAAACTGCGAGAATTACGTCCTAACGCAGTGTTTGTCGTGGGGGGAGATCATCCGTCATCAACCAGAGAGTTAGTACTCCAAGATGGAAACATAGACTTTGGAGTCGCTGGCGAAGGCGAGGAAGCGTTTAAGGGCGTGCTCGAAGTTATTGCCGGTAGGTTACAGAGGGAAAGTGTACCTGGGCTTATTTGGCGAGATACCTCGGGGAGGGCACGATCAAACACTCCTTGTAGCATTGAAAACCTGGATCAGTTGCCGGCGCCTGTTCGAAGTGCGAAGGTGCTTTCGGCTTGCCGTGTTGATGGGCTTATCTATCCAGCACCATCGGTCCAAGAATCAGTAGCACAGATAATGCAGTCGCGGGGATGTCCCAATGCTTGTGGTTTCTGCTCCTCAAGACTCGTGTTTGGCAAAGGAATTCGGTTTAGAAGCCCAGAGCTTGTTGCCGCAGAGATGACAATGCTGTCCAAGGAATATGGTGTAAATCTAGCCTTTTTCGCCGACCTTCACCTGGGGGCAGAGTTCCAGCATACAAAAGCGCTTTGCAAGGCCATCGTGAGAGCCGGAAAACCAATACCATGGTACGCAAGTATGACAACCTCATCCATGTCGCGGGAAATGGCAGACGTGATGGCAAATGCTGGCTGTACAAAGGTTGCCCTTGGCATAGAGTCGATGGACCCACAAACGCATAAGCGGCTGAGGCCATGGTCTGATATAGAGACAGCTGCTGAAGCTGTTGTGACCGCAGATACCGCTGGACTTCTTGTACGTGCATATTACATGATTGGCAATCCTGGCGAGACTAGGGAGTCGTTTCGTCTTGGTATTGAATCTCTATGTCAGTTGCCCGTGGATGAATTACGCATTGCGTTTTTCACTCCATTCCCCGGAACACCAGCATATAGGCGTTTTAGCCCGATGCTAATTACGGACAAAGCTGAAGATCTTACCTCGGCGAAACCAATATTGGATTTACCTGGCTATTCTCCAGAACATCAGCAGGAGGATTACAATTGGGCTAGACAGCGCTTTTATGGGGGACCGGAGTATGCAAGTAAGTGGCGGGATAAGCTGCTGCGGAACCCAATTTACGAAAGATCTTATGCGGATTTCTTTGTCGGATTAAAGGAGGACGGAATAAGTGTGGATTACTGAGACTCCCATCACCCGACCTGATGGGAAGCGCTTCGCGGAAATCGTTGACTGGCAAGAACGGCGACAGACTGATTGGCGAACAGTGCCCACAGAAGGTAGCTATGTAGTTTTTAATGGGCTCTCATTCCGAGTTTTCCCTGGTGTGTTTTGGCCATTTGAGGATAGTCTCCCCTTGATCGAGAAAATGAAAATTCAACAAGGCGACGATGTCTTGGATGTGGGGACTGGAGCAGGAACGATTGCTGTTCATGCTGCACGAAAGGGCGCGGAACATGTTGTTGCGATCGATCGGAACCCGGATGCTGTAAGGGCAGCTCAAATAAATGGTGAGCATCTTGTGAAGTCTGGACAGATGGAAGCTCTTGTCTCAGATGTTTTTGATGCTATAAATGGGAACCGCTTTGACGTGATTACGGCGAATCTTCCTTGGCTGGACCGCCCCGGTAAAGATGATGTGGAGGCTGCCCAGTGGGATACCAATTTCGAGTCAACCCAAAAGTTTTTCGCAGGTCTCCGTGATCACTTAAAACCCAACGGGCGGGCATACTATGCACAAGGTAACTATGGGGCGATAGACAAGTCGTTCGATTTGATGCAAAGCAATGGGCTCTCCTATCGTCTTGTTGGTAGGAAAAGGGCATTTGCATCACCGGATCTTGAGTATTTTGTCTTTGAGCTAACCACTTAGTGGATGTCAAGGCGCTTTTGTGGCATGCGGACATCAAAACGACTATGAATTATACTAAGTATTTACCCGATTATATAGTAAAAATGATAAAACCGAATCTCCAAGTTGGAGGGAATGTGCCTTATGAAGATGCCTAATGAGCTGTGTCAATATTTGCTGCGAATTGATATCCACCTGATGTAGAGGGAACATGAAGAAAAAAGATATTGAGAAATTTTACAAGGAAATTATTAGAGATCTAAATAGTTACGTTTTTCCTGTCATTGGAGGAGCTCTTGCTGCTAATCCAAGTCTTAGATCAACCTTACATCCGGCTTTCCCTTTTCCACAAAAATTGCGAATTGGCTTGCTCGAAACTCATTTAGTGGTCGAATACGTTGGACCCGAAAACCCTGAAAAATCAGATTTTGACATCGAAGGCATCTGGCAGCCGGCCTCAATCTATGAATTTCTTGGTATCGATTTTTCACACTTAAAGGCACAAAGTCTGCCATTCCCTATTAGCCTTGAAAATATACAATTCTTTCTTGGGAATGGGATGGACCTGCTAGGTGATTACTTATATGATGTAGTCGCTAACCCTAACGACCTATTTCTAAACATGATACCTGAGATCGGTGTATCGGATGAGCCAACCTATATTTCTAATACAACATTCATCTGGTCAGATCAAGACGATCATTTGTGTGTACGCCGTATAGATTTTCTTGAAATTTTTCCAATTCATGAAGAAGGGTGGGCATATCACACAAAAGATTCATACAGACATTTTGCTAATTTTCTTATCAATTATGAAGTACCGAAATATAGTATCGATATACATTCCGCGTTGAATGGATTTATAGAATTGATATCTGATGACCGAAGTAGTGAACCCCAGATCACAAAGTATCTTGAGAGTCATCCCGAGATACTGCAACTATCCTTTGGTACTAACGAACTTAACCCACAGACTGATTTAGTATGGCAATATCCTACAGATAAGGATGATTTAAAACCAGATTTTATGCCCATTAAAATGGATGGATATGCTGATATAATCGAATTTAAACTACCAAGATTTAAAGCAAAGCCGATTGTAGGGAAAAAAACTAGGTCACATGTCTCTTATGAAATAGATGTAGCTATTGCACAAATAGATGAGTATGCGAACTGGGTTTCCCAAGATGTCAATCGCACATGGTTAGAGAAAACGAAGGGGATAAAGGTTTATCAGCCGAATACATATTTGGTGATTGGACATAGCTCTGAATTTAGTGCTAAAGATAGACAACGATTTAGATCACGTAGAAATGCCACAGTGTTTACCTATGATGAATTTATTGAGTTAGCACGAATGCAACTTTACAGGATTCGTTAAGGAGTTGGGTTCTAACTAGTGATTGTACCTGTGAGTAATTCAGATAAGTGGGAAGAGGGTGGTTTCTGACGGTGAGAAATTAGAGAATCCGTTCATTTGGGCTGTTTAAATATTTTTTAAAAGGGAAAAGCAAATGGTTTCACAAGAAGTTAAGGATATTGCGCAGAAACTAGTCGATAATACAATCGAGAGAAAAAAGTTGGAAGAAGAGTCGAAGGATCTCAAATATGGTGTGGTTGGAGATGCAATGGATGGTCCGATTCAGTGTTCTGGGGGATCTGTATATTTCAGAGATGCCCAAGAACGATATTTGCTGGACAAAGAGAAATTAAGAGGCGAACTACGAACCCAATTTCATCTTTCTGCCTCGCAAATTGACAAATTGATAGAGGATAGTAAATCTATGAGTTCAGCGCTTCCAACAGTGATGGTTAAGCTCGATTAAATATGCACCTAATTGACATGAATTGGTGAACATATGGGGAACGCATGTCGCCAACACCATTCAAGGCTATATATAGACTCATCTCCTGAATGTTATAAAAGGATTTCTAATCCGTAGGTCACAGGTTCGAGCCCTGCCTGCCTTGCCGAAGTTCGGAGAACGTAGGCAGGTCCGGAGTACTCAAAAAGGTCAGTTTAACAGGCCTTTTTTGTTGCCTCTATAAATACTATTGAAGTCAGGTAGTTTTGGCGAACGTAAATGTGCATGCTTGTTCGGAATTTAAATGGAGGTTAATTGTTTGGAAGGTATTCTGCTTAAAGAGTAACATACATTCTCTAGAGAAAAATATTGCATAGTGGTATCAATAATGATATTATTGTTTATGACAAAGATCGCCGACATACTTGATGAGATGCGGAAGAATTCAAAAGGAATCAAATTCTCAGATCTTTGTAAAGTATGTGATCATTATTTTGGTGTGTCCCGACAATCGGGATCTAGCCACCGGGTATACAAAACGCCCTGGATTGCTGATCCGAGAGTAAACATTCAGAATAATGGAGGAAAAGCGAAAGCATATCAGGTTAAGCAAGTCCTGAGAGCAATAGAAAGGATTCGAAATGAACATTGATCACTATACATACCGCATCACCTGGTCTGAAGAGGATGAGGAATTCGTAGGCCTTTGTGTTGAATTCCCAAGCTTAAGTTGGCTTGCTGCTACTCAGGATGATGCTCTGAAAGGCATCCGGAATATTGTTCTAGAGGTGGTAGATGATCTAATCAAAAGTGATGAACATGTTCCAGAGGCACTTTCTGAAAAATCCTATAGCGGAAAATTTATGGTGCGAGTACCTCCAGAGATTCATCGCCATCTGGCAATGGAAGCAGCAGAGGCCGGTGTAAGCCTGAATCGATTAGCCAGTTCGAAACTCGCCCATTGATGCTTGGAGAAAGACTTTTTCAATTTAGTCATTATTTAGTCACTGACACCCCCCAAGCCCATATATAGCTTAAAAGGCCAGGGATTTCTAATCCGTAGGTCACAGGTTCGAGCCCTGCC
>JABMOT010000159.1 GCA_013202385.1 Fidelibacterota bacterium | reverse complement strand
TCGTGGGATTCATCATCGACACCTTGTGAGATATCTGGTGACTGCTTATCAATACTCACCAATACAGCGCAAGTCTGATGATCAAAGCCCATTGCGGAATCTGTATAACCGATGCGCTTGATAGTTCCACGGGCAATCCGCTGAATATCCACATAGGCCGATGTGGTGATCTCTCCACCAACCATGACCAGACCCGTAGTTACAAAGGTCTCGCAGGCGACTCTGCCCTGAGGGTCCTTTTCAAGAATTGCGTCCAGGATTGCATCTGATATCTGATCCGCGATCTTATCCGGATGACCCTCGGTTACTGATTCTGATGAAAATAAATATGACATTGTACTCTCAACTCCTAAATATTATTATTGACGATCAAATCATTGAAAGTCTAAGCATTAATTTAACAATAGCTCCGAGTAATCGCCGACATTAATCGATCTCGCCTGACTTTCTGCAATGGCATTATCGCCTATGAGAGAATGGCTGAGAATCATGTTTTTTATGACTGCACCCTTGCCGACTATAGTCTCCGACAATATAGCTCCGCTTATTTCAGCACCCTTGTCAATAGTCACATTGGGTCCAATGACGGAATTTGAAACTTTCGCCTCAGAGTGGATGAAAACTGGCGGGTGAATGATCGAGCCGATGGAGTGCTCCGTCGCCAAATGGTGAGTTAGCAAAAACCGGTGAGACTCTAACAAGGATTCTTTGGTTCCGCAATCATACCAGCCTTTAATCTCAATAGCCATGATGTTTTCCCCGTTTTCAATCATCATTTGCAAGGCATCGGTAAGCTGATATTCATCACGTGTTTTTATGCCGTCTGATATGAGTTTTTCGATGGCGGCTTTCAACACTCGCTGGTCCTTTATGTAGTACAACCCAGCGAGTGCAAGATCTGATTTTGGGTGTTCCGGCTTCTCCACCAATTTGGTAATTCGATTGCCATTATCAATCTCGGCAACACCAAAACGTCGAGGATCATCAACCTTGACTACTGCTATGGCGTTTTGCCCAGGGGCCACAAATTTTTTAAAATCTACATCAAAAACAGTATCACCGAGGAGAATCAACACATCATCCTCTTTATCCTCAAGACCCTGTAAAACGGCATGACCGAGTCCCTTGCGCTCCTCTTGATAAGGATAGTCCAAACGAAGATGGGAATAGTTTCGATTAACATACTCTTCGACTTGCTCGCCTTTATATCCAACGATGATGGAAACTGAATCTACTCCCGCTGTCTCTACCGCGTCAAGGACATGTCCAATGAGTCGTTTTCCGGCCAGATTTATCATCACCTTGGGCACATTCAAGGTGTGGGGTCGTAATCTTTTTCCAATGCCTGCCGCTGGTATGACTGCTCGCATGATCTATTTTCCTCCGCCAAACATGTCCACACTCACCTTAACATGTTCAAGATATTTCTTAGGGTCTTCTTTAATTTCTTTTACAATCGCATTAATGTTGACGGTGATGCTGTCCAACCTTTGATACAGGGCATCAGAAGTCGTCAACCTCCCCAAACTTGAATTTGGGTCTTTTAGTCTCGTACTAAGCACACTCAGATCTTCACCCAGCTTATCCAGTCTGGTTATCGAGCGATTCAGCTTATCCTTATTAACATCAATGACATTGTTCAAAGTGTAGGAAACGGTCTTCAAATTTGTCACTATTGTATCTATATCCTCACGTTTCGCACTAACCATGATTTCAGCCTGCTGGAGAGCGCCTTTCATAGCCTGAAGTCCGGGCTGAATATCGGATACCATAAGAGAATCAATTAACCGAGAGGTGTTATGGATAGTGTGAAGGCTGGCTTGTACATCCTCTTCCATAGCTTTATTCAACAACAGAAGTGTTTTGTTAAAATTTCCCAACAAGGTCTGAAAATCAGCGGAAATCGCGCCTGTGGTTTCAAAAATATCTTCCAGCCCACCGGCAAAGGTTCCCCGAAAAACACCCCTTTCGCCTAAGGGTATACCTGACTTGCCAGGGTTTACTTCAACTTTTTTCGAGCCCAGCAATTCCTGATTTGCTATGATGGCGTATGCATCACTATATAGAATAATATCCTTATCCACACCGACAATAATATCAACTGAATCCTTCCTCACAATGAAGTCGTCGACAACTCCCTTTGGAACGCCAGCTACGGTAACCGGGTCGCCCTCTTCAAGTCCACTGGCGCGAGCAACCCGAACCGTATAATAGCTTCTTGAGGAAAAAATATCGGCTTTGTTTCCCCACATAATTCCCATGATCATTATGACTAGGATTGTCAGGACAACAACGCCGACGATTATTTCTTGTCTTTTTTCCTCAGGTTTCATTTTCTTCTATTTTCCAGTCTCATTTACTCTTCGTCAGAGAATTCTACAAACTGTTTATCAGGATCAATAGGCCGTTTCCATTTGGTCTTATGTTTCGTCAATTGTTTGAGCACCTTCCGTACCACAGAATCGACAGATTTTGTGAGATCATCAGATGTCGCCTTAGCTGTTAATATTTCACCGGGTATACTCAAAATCACCTCTGCAATATAATCGCTTTTTGCCTTCTCGACGATCATCTTACAACTAACAATTCGATCATACGCAGATAACAATCGATGATCAACCTCTCCTTGAATATACTCTCGCGTTTTCTCAGCAATGTCAAAATGTTGGGCGACGATGTTTACCTTCATTTACTCCTCCAGTTTTATGGTGATTAACGAGCATTTTATTTTTTTCCAGCCCTGGGATGGGCCATTTGAAAGGCTTTTTTCATTTTGTCAACTTGCACATGCGTATACACCTGGGTCGTTGATAAGTTCGCATGACCCAATAAATCTTTCAACGCCATAAGATCAGCCCCTGCATTGAGCAGATGAGTTGCAAACGTGTGTCGGAGAACATGGGGACTCATTTTCTTCATTTCTGCAATAGCTTTAATCGCGCGCCTTACCCGCAGACGAATACCCGTAGGTCCAAGAGGAGTGCCATTTTTCCCCAAAAAAAGCGGCTGATTATTTTCACGGAAACCATATTTTTGTTTGCTTGCACTGGTGTAGGCTTCTATTGCCTCCCAAGCATATTGTCCAACAGGGATCACCCTCTGTTTCGAACCTTTGCCTAACACTGTGACCGTCCCTTTATTAGGATTCAGGTCATTAGGTGAAAGTCCAGCAAGCTCAGAAATTCGCATCCCCGTGGAATAAAACAGTTCAACAATGGCCAGATCCCGCTTCCCCATCCAGCTGTCCGATTCACCCAATTTATCCAGAACCGCAACAATCTGGGTTTCTGAAAGATAACTGGGAATAACACCTGGAAGTTTGGGTGTATGAACGTATGAGGCAATGTTTAAACTCACAATGCCTTCGCGGTGTAAATACTTAAAAAGAGATTTCAAAGCTGCCAATTTTCGTGCAACAGAACGGGGCTGCTGTACCAACTCCCCTGAGAGATGCCCTAGAAAACTACGAATTACGCCTCTGTTTATTTGATCTGGATGATTCAAACATTCAATGTCCTGCGCTTCAAGAAATTGACAAAACTGATTCAAATCAATTCCATACCCACGCAAAGTCTCAGGCGAATAGCGTTTCTCAACCTCCAACCAGATCAGAAATTTATCGATATGTTCAACCATGACTGCTGCCATCTTTAATTACTCTCTGTCCTCAATCTTGCCAGTATCTGCTCGTAATCCTCATGAAGGGGAGCTCTCAAATCCAGAGTCACATCGGTCATTGGATGTTGAAAGATTAACCTGCGAGCATGGAGCGCTTGCCGATTCAACATATCCAACAACTGGGCTGCCAACCGACGGTTTCGCATATTTAAGGTGATAATCTTTGAGTTTCGACCTCCATAATAGGGGTCACCAAAGAGAGGGTGATTAATATGGGTCATATGCACTCTGATTTGATGGGTGCGACCGGTTTCAAGTTTAACGCGAACGAGGGTTAGAAATTCGAAGCGTTCCAGCACCTCATAACGGGTAAGGGATGGGCGACCATTGTCGACGACGCCATATTTTTTGCGGTTATTTGGCAAGCGGCCTATGGGCGCATCGATCTCCCCGGTATCCTCAGTAAAACGTCCCCAAACCAAGGCATAGTAATATTTTTTGATTGTGCGTTTTGAAAATTGTGATCTCAGACTTCCATGAACCCGGTTGTCTTTTGCAGAAATAAGGAGACCAGAAGTATCTTTGTCAAGACGGTGAACAATTCCCGGTCTGAGGAGTCCATTTTCATTTGAGAGGTGCTCACAATGATAGATGAGTGCATTGACCAGGGTGCCACTGGCGTTGCCGGCGGCTGGATGAACGACAAGTCCGGCAGGTTTATTGACAACAATCAGATAGTCATCTTCATACACGATATCCAAAGGAATATTTTCACCAAAAATTGTAGGTGAATAGGGAAGGTCGTATTCGACACTTATATGGTCTCCCGGTTCAACCAGATGGCTTGCCTTAACCGCTTTATCATCTGATTTGATCCTGCCCGTTTTCAATAACTTCTGAATCTGGTTCCGAGTGATATAGGATGGTAAGCGCCCGGCTAAAAATTTATCTATACGTTCTGGCCGCTGTTTGCGATCAATAATGACCTTAAAAGTTTCAAATGCAGAGTTGTGAGGTTCAAGATGAGTAGACAGCGTAAATTATTCCTACTATTTTTTAAATTGAGTGGATATTATAGAAGTGGATTGATTCAATATATGCACTTAGAATGGCCTGAGCCCAATATAGCTCTCAGCTTGATGAATAGAAAGATCATTGAATCACCCCGCTTGTGGTTTTTGTTCCTATAGAGGTGTTGAATCCGAGGGATCAGCAGCCTTAATCTTATTCGCTTTCCCTTCGATAAAGAAAACATATCCCAGATAAAGAATCATACCAACATTTACAGCAGTGTCAGCAATATTAAAGGTAGGCCAACGTGTGAAAAATAACCAGTCTGGCCAATCAAAGCTGAAAAAATCTACCACATATCCTCGGATAAGCCGTTCGGGAATATTCCCGAATGCGCCTCCTAGAATGAAGGCCAGACCAATACTGGGCAGAACATGTTGATCTTTATATTGGTATAATAAATAAAACAACAATCCGATTGCTCCAATGGCCATAGTGTTGACCAGAGGCATAGGAATGAATGAAAGGCTGAAAATCATGTTATAATTTTCGGCATAATCCAGCCTGAACAGGCTCCCACCCTCAGGCCAATAGGGTTTCCCCTTTAAAGCGACGATGGCCCAATACTTGGTAGCATGATCTACGATAACCAGTATAGCAGAGATACTGAGGTATTTTAACATCTGCTTAATTGCGTTCGATTCCTACCTTGAAAATGCCTTTGGCAATTTTGAAGTCGGCCTGAAAAATGTTATTCTTCGAATCATAGTTTATGCTTTCAGCCAGGATTTCATTAGCGATGTAGTCCTGATGTGCCTCTATAATTTGCCTGAGTTCATTCTCAACTTCAAGATAGAGAATGATTCGATCAGCCACGTCAAATCCGGCATCCTTACGCATGTTTTGGACATTTCGAATAAAATCGCGGGCGATTCCTTCGCTGATAAGTTCTGGAGATAATTCTGTCTCCACAGCTACGACCACTCCAGCTTCCTCAACGACAGCCTGACCTTCAGGTTCAATAGTTGAAATCAGGAGTTCTTCAGGAAGTAGTTCAAATGAGCCTTGTCCATCACCTAGGTTTATCGTTTCCCCTGCCTTTGATTGTTTGAGCAGGTCCTGCGGATCGGCCGCTCCAATCAGGTTCCGAATCTGCCCCATATCCTTACCATATTTGGGACCCAATAAACCCAGATTGGGTTTAATGTCATATTTTACCAGATCATCAGCGGTCTCTACAACTTTGAGCTTTTTGATGTTCAATTCTTCCAGAATTTGTTCCTGCAAATCACGAGCAATGGTTTTGTCCGCATCATCAGGAAAGTATACTGAAATACTCGCCAGAGGTTGTCTGACCTTCATATTCGCCTTGTTTCTGGCAGCTCTCCCCAACTCAACGGTTTTGATAACCACTGCAACTCTTCGAAGTAAGTCATCGTCAAGCCAACGCTCATCAGCTTCTGGAAAGCTACACAGATGAATACTCTGAGGGGCTGTGGGATCCAGCGCCACAACCAGGTTTTGATACATCGATTCTGTAAAAAATGGAGATACTGGTGCAATCAATTTTGCCAGGGTTACCAAAGCTTGATAAAGCGTATGATAGGCCGCCCATTTATCAGAATCATTTTCACTTTTCCAGAAACGACGTCGTGAGCGTCGAACATACCAGTTTGATAACTCATCAACAAAGCGGTTTATCTTTAGCATCAGTTTGTCTGCCTGGTATGTTTCATAATCCTTTCGGGCTTGCCCTACGAGCTGGTTCAGACGAGCTAATATCCATTTATCGAGCTCTGTCAGAGTGGATTCATCAAGGGCGGACATGGGATCAAATTTATCCAGGCGGGCATAGGTGACAAAAAAGGAGTAGGTGTTCCAAAGTGTGAGCACCTTGCGTCGGACTTCATCCGCTGCACCATAACCAAAATTTAAATTATTCACTGGAACCTGCGATGCATACATCCAGCGCATGACATCCACACCCATCTTTTCAGCGGCATCCTCAAACCAGATAGCATTCCCGGCTGATTTATGCATGTCATCGCC
>JABMOT010000158.1 GCA_013202385.1 Fidelibacterota bacterium | reverse complement strand
GATGTAGCGTTTGTAGATGTCATTCACCAGATAAGCAGCACCGGCATTCACTGTGGAATCGAAAGTGCTCATATAGGCAGCCAGTAAACCGGCGATAACAAGTCCAGTCACACCAACCGGGAAAAATTCACGAATGACAAAGGGCATGAGCATTTCAAAATCTGCACCACCAGCCATGTTGCGCAGCTCCCCGCTAAAAAATACCAGACCGAGGATGGCAATTCCACCTATCATGAGCCAGCGTGGGATAAGTGCCACGGATACCATGCTGCTCATGAGCGCGGATTCTCTCGGGCTTTTCGTTGCCAGAACTCTTTGCATATCATAATTGGGGGCGGTTCCTGCCATGCTGGTGAGGATGCCTTTGAATAACATCATCATCCATACAATGGTAAACATGCTGTAGCCATCGGCAGTGATTTTTTCGGTCACCGAGGGAATCAGGTTAGACCAATCAAGATCAAGACGATAGCCAAAGAATAATTGTCTCCAACCCTCTGGTATCACAGCATTTAGCGCATCTGGAGCAATATTGCTCATGGCTATGACTGCGATAAATATTGAAGCAATTGTGAGCATGATGAATTGGAACACATCGGTGATAACCACGCTGAACATGCCACCCAGAATCACATAAAAAGTGGTGATACCCATGAGAATGATGGCATAGGTATCAGGTGTCCAGTCCCAGGGCAGGAAAGCTGCTGCGAATCTGCCGACACCCTGATATGCATAAATCAAAAAACTAACGACGGAGATAAGTGCAAATACAACGATGGCAATTCTAGATAGTTCTGCACCGCGCCCCTTACCAAATCTGGTACCAATCCACTCTGCTCCAGTCACCACACCACTTCGCCTGATCCAGACCGCCAGATACACCATGAGGAAGATCTGGTTAAATGTTGGCCATAACCAGGGTAGCCAGGTACCTTTTAAGCCATATATGAACAACATGGAAACCAGCCACATGGTACCGGCGATATCAAACATGCTTGAAGCATTGGAAATACCTAAAACATACCAGGGGATGCTTCTGCCACCGAGGAAATAGGCATCCATCCCTGCTCCTGCCCGACTTCTGAGCCAGAGACCCACAAGCACCACTGAAACGAGATAGATGACGATTATTGAAACATCAACAATATGAAGGGTCATAGCTGTCTGCTCCTGTATTCATTTGAATCTATTATTTAAATTCTTTTGCGATTTCAAGATAAAAGTTTTGCAATACGTAAAACGCTTTTTTCTTCGCACCTGTGTCACCAATCAGCCCTTTGCGGTTCCAGCCATCCTGGATTCCAGGTAGCACGCGACGCGGGGAATGGAAATCAGCCAGAATCCATGGTGTTGCGCCACGGAGTTGAGGAATACGGCGAAGCATTTCAATCGATTCCTCATAGAGATATTCTTGAAATTCTTCAGTCCAGATTGTGAGACTATCCCCGTGGAGTCCTTGAAGCGCGCCACCACCAAATTCAGATATGATCACAGGTTTATTCTGGTCAATCGCCCAGTTTATCTGATCACATTTATCCGGCAATCCATCATACCAACCGACATACTGGTTGAAACTCAATACGTCTACATATTCAGCAAAGGGATCTGAGATCTTCCGGGTCAAACCACCCTCACCCTCACCATGAACTTCCAAAGCCGCGCTGATAAGCCGGGTATCATCCATACTGAGAGCGTGGGTTCGAAGATTGACCAAAAATTCCATCCGAGCTTGACTCACCGGTGTCTCGTTGGCCATGGACCAGATGATAACCGATGCTCGATTCTTGTCACGTGATATAAGTTCGCTAAGTTGCTGCTGTGCAGTGGCATAGGTCATTTTATTTTCCCAGGATATGGTCCAATAAACCGGATTCTCCTCCCAGACCAGTATGCCCATTTCATCGGCCAGACGAACCATATTTTCATTGTGTGGATAGTGAGCCAAACGGACATAGTTACAGCCTAATTCTTTGGCCCACCCGAGCAGCAGGCGTGCATCGTCCATACTATAGGCTCGCCCCCCTCGAATGGGATTTTCTTCATGAATGGATATGCCCCGAAGGAAAATGGATTCACCATTCAGCAAAATATTCTGCCCTTTTGTGGCAATCGTTCTAAACCCGATCTGGTCATGCACTATCTCCTCATCTGTGGAGAGGGAAACATCATACAGAAACGGATCATCTGGCGACCAAAGCTTTAATTTTTTAACAGAAACATCAACCACTGCCCTGCCTCTGTTATCGGTCTTAAATTTTTGTTTCAGACGCGTTCCGCTAATCTCCAAAGTGACTGCCTGGCCCGCCTTGTTTGGACCATTTAACTGGATATATCCCTTTATCCTGTTCTTAGAACCTTTTTCGAGCTGGATGAAATAATCTGAAATAAAGGTTGAAGGCATTTCCACAAGGGTCACATCGCGGGTTATTCCACCAAAGTTCCACCAGTCTGTGTTTACAGTGGGAACTTCATCTTGATGACGCTTGTTGTCAACTTTGACAACGACAAAATTGTCCTTTTCCTTAAGAATATCAGTGATTTCATAGTGAAATGGTGTGAAGCCGCCCTTATGAGCCCCTAATTTTTGAGCATTTACATAGACATCGGTCTGATAATTTGCCGCGCCAAAGGTCAGGAAAACACGATGATCCGCCTGACTTTTTTGATAATCGAAGGATTTCTTGTACCATACGGTGCCTTCATAGTAATAAAGTTTTTCTTTCTGATAATTCCAATCACCGGGCACGTTAATGCGATCCGATTTATCAAAATCATATTCGATTCGTTCAGATTTATGAGCTGGCTTTTGATTGACAAAATATCCCTGACTCGTCGTTGGATTCGAGGTGCTATCAAATGGTATGTATCGATAATTGTAGAAACCGTTCTCATAAGGATCGACGATATAATTCCAGGTACCATTTAACGTCATACCTGCACGCCCGGGTATATTCTGGATCAGGAGATCATTTCCATATGTGCAAGCGCTGAGGATCAGCAAAACGACTACTCTGAGCATGACTTATTCCTTAAAGTTCTCATTTTGACCCAATTTGAAATGATCCATTTTGGTATAGATCAACCCGAGTAATCAACAGACAGAATAGCGTCTTGGCAATTATTGAGTTAGTGATTCATCCGAGTACAGATTAATATTTTCAACATCCTTGATACTTGCCAAAGCCTTAACAAATTCATTTGCTTTATTTGCGTCCCTCAAAGTCACATAATAGGATATCTCATACTGCTTACTGCTCCCCAGGGAACGGACATTGATCATGGAATATGTTCTGCAATAGGACTTAACAAGTTCAAGATAAGGGGGTTCTCCCCCATTATGGTCACCCGCATAAGCAAACTGGAGTAAATTTTCCTGGGATCGGGTAGATCCATATCCCAGCTTGCTCATCACCAGCAGTACCCCACTGATGCTTAGCGTTCCAATAATTGCAATTTGAGCTAATCCTACACCAGCAGCCAGTCCAATGGAGAGTGAGAAGAAAATGAACACGATATCCATGGGGTCTTTAACAGCAGTTCGAAAACGAATAATGGACATGGCTCCAACCAGTCCAAAAGCGCGGGCCAGGTTATTCCCGATAACAGTGATAACCACAGCTGTAATCATGGAAAGCACGACCAAAGCATTGGCAATACTTTTTGAATACGAGGCTCCACCGAAAGTAATCTTATAGGTTTGAGCGATAAACCAGCCACATAGAAATGCGACGAGCAGGCTGAATAAGACATCCCTGGTAGCGATGTTCGTGTCCATGAGTGATTGTAAATCTTGTAATTGCATTTGTATTCTTTCTAAAAATGACTCATGGAGATGATTTCATGTTTGCTGCAATCACCCATATGGCGATAGTGCGCATCAATACCTCTCACATATTTTGAGTAAGCCTGTTTACTCAAATTGAATTTTCTGATGATATTTTTGAACCACTCAGGGACGGCGTTTTCAGATTTGTATTCCAGAACAAATTCCCGATCCAGAAAAGTCTTCAGCCTGTTTTCTTCATAAAGATCATCCAGGCCGGGGTACATCATGGATCGGATGTTTGAGTCAAAAGTTATTCTGTCCTGATGATTGAATTTCCCGATAAAAGCTTCTCTGGTATAGGTCACCAGATTCATGGGGACCCTTGAGCTGCGCTTCAAATAAAACAGAAATTTGCTGGCTTTTTCCCGAGAATTTGGAAAATCTTTCCGATATGGAAAATAGACATCCAGATCGCCTCCAAACAAAACCGTGGCAACATCCTTAAATTTGACCGGTGTCCGATCCTTGGAGATAAACATGTTGTTCTTCCATTTTATCTCCAGAAACACGTCAGCATCACCCTGCAACTCATTATACCCGCGCATCCGCAGCTTTTTGCGCATTTGCAGACCGGCATGTTTTTCGTAGTAGTCCTTGAGATCAAAGGAATCAAAATAGATCGATCTAATCTCATATACGTTTGAGTGTAACAAGGCTCTGTGATTATCAGCGATGACATAAGGAGCGACTGCTTCACGAATAGCATCCATGAAATACATGGGGATGAGGTATTTATCTTCGCGTCGGCCTGCCATGATGCTGACCTAAAATAAATCCTTCAAAATTTGAAAAACGCTTCTGGATTCATAACGCATGGTGGTCTCGAGCAACTGACCCGGGCGTAATTTCTGAGCTGAATTGTCAACCAATATTCTTGCCAGTACCAGCTGATTGTTTCCCGATCTCAGGATCTGATTCTCAAGTGATATATGTTGGGGCTGTACTTCGATTTGGAAATCGATGCCATTCAAAATGAGGTTTGAACCCCAATCTACCCTGCCCTGGGATCCTTTTTGAATGGGGAGCATAACCACCATGGAATCTGTGTTACCAACCATGAGCAATGAATCTGTATCCAGCGGAAAAAAGAGATGTCCCGAAATGGGACTTGTTAGGGTCATTTCTGCCAAAACTTGTTTGGTGATATTTAATTTCCGAACCTCATCTGCTATCTGGGATCGAAAGATCTCCAGCCTACTGGATTGGGCTCCGGTTAGAGCTGAACCTAGATCGGCCTCGGCAATGGAGACGCGGATGGCATCCAGCCGCTCACGACGTTCATCAATTTCATATTCCGCCAGGGTTATCACGTTTCTTTCCAGAAGAATTTTTGATCTTTCCAGGACCTTCAGCTGTTCTGCATGTCTGGTTTTGGCATATTCCAATCCCAGGCGGGCTGCTTCAATCTCAGTATCTCTGGCACCGGAACGTTCATAGTCAAGAGAAGCTCGGAGAGTGGTGATATTCCCTTCAAGTGTAGCAATTTTGTCCATGACAGTAGACGAATACAACGCCGCAAGGGTATCCCCGACGGTGACCAATCCTCCGCCACGCAGACGTCTGGCTTCATAATGAATGAGTCCGCCTCTATCCGGGACGAAACTCCGCGTTGTCAACGTTTGATTGCTCCAGTTGTCTGTAAGCACCGTAGCGTAGGTTCCGCTTCCAATTGAGAGAATTTGGAATTCCAGCGCAGGTAGTACGACAGCTTTGAGTGTATCGTGTTGGGAAAATGGAATAAACAACAGGATTAGCAAGAGCACTGCAGCCATCCCCATATATGCTGTCGTTTTGGTGTGCCTTACATTCATCTCGTTATCGGTAACCTTTTTCTCATATAGACATCATCAACATAACCCTTTGACGCTAGAAATGATTTATCCTTTCGCAAGTTATTTGAATCCTCAACAACTTGGAGATAAATCCTCCTGGCATTCTAGTATTTAGGGCAGAAAAATCATTTTTTTGACCAATTGGTCGTTGCTAGTGCGTGCGCGATACAAATATGCTCCAGCAGGAACAAATTTTCCATCAACATCAATGCCACTCCAATCAAGGTATTTGACGCCACTCTGTTTATCAACTGTGAATGTTTTAACTATGGAACCGCTCAAGTCAAGAATCTCAATAGTCAACGGTTCGTCGGTCAGCGTGCTCACCTGTATTTTTGTCCCGCCATTAAATGGATTGGGGTAGTTCTGGCCCAGGCTAAAATTATTGGCTGTTTCAATGCCGGTATCGGATGAATCAAGCGAAAATTCCATAGTTCTCAGATTAATTCCAGCCTGGAGAATCTCCAGAGTCAGCTTGTGACTCCCAATACTAATCGGAATATCTTCCACCAGGAGGATCGACCAGTTCTGCCACCCACCGGTAATAGGGGTTTCAGTTATGCTACGAATCAGTTCTCCATCAATATAAAGCCTTACATATCCAGAGGAAGTTAGACTCGCAACTTCAAGTCCAAGACTGTAGCTACCACCTTCTTCGGCACTAAATGAATATCTAAGCCATTCACCATCGCTGGTCCAGCCGACAATTGGAGTGCCTTGAGGATCCAGCTCGATGTCTACACCATCATTTCGGTATTGGTACCCATTATTCCAGGCAGTGTAATCATCCCAATGAACGGTTTGATAAACGAGATCGCTATAGGCAATTCCCTGGTTACCAATATCATAATCGGCACACAGAATTGTACCGGGAATTTTGAGAGTTTTGAAAGGTTTGCTTTGAATCCCATAATCGGGGTCGAATAGTGAGGCCACTACACCGGGACGAAAGCTACAGTGCTCAGTTCGAATATTTTCAGCCAGTTCCATTAAGATTGCCTCAGCTACTGATGCCGATGGTTTATTTTGCCCTGTGTCCCAATAGCTGATCAATTGGTCGTAGGCTGCAGGTCGGGGAATCGAATAGGGACTGGTTATGGTATCAATTTTTTTTGTCGTCCACCAGCACCAACCCACATTAGTTGCTTCAAAGAGCTCGACTGCTTCATGAAACCACGGATTGGAATTCTCACCTGTTTCACTCATCCACAACGGCACATTAAAATTGTTACGCATACTCAAATAGCTAGCTATTGACCCCAGGTTATTTGTGCTCCAATATTTGTGGAAACTATAGGCCATATTATCATCAAACGGTGGTGTTAGACCTGTAAAATCTGTGGCATACCAATTCCCCTCAATGAATAGAATATGATTGTTATCCACAGCTCGGATAACGGTGGCTATATCCAGATACAAATTTTTAAATGCCTGGCTAGTCACACCATCGGGTAATACTGGTTCATTTAAAAGATCATAGCCACCGATCCAGGGCTCATCGGCATATCGCGTTGCAATCGCCTCCCAGATCATCATGGTATGTGTTTTGTTTGTATCAGCCAGCCACAGGCGAGCAGTTCCATCACTATCACTGATGGGACCCCCATTTTGTCCACCAGGGGCGCAATGCATATCCAGGACAACATGCATACCAACAGCGGAACACCAGGCGACAAGTGAATCGGTTACTTCAAAACCCCATTCGTTCCATACACCTCGGTATGGCGAAAACATATTATAGTGAAATGGCATCCTGACATGGTCGAAGCCCCATTCAGCCAACTCTGCAATATCTGCTCTGGTTACATAATTTGCATGATAAGCCGCATAAAATTCATCAGCAACAGACTCACCGACAACATCAACGATCTGTGCTCTGATGCTGGTAGGTGAACCCATTCCTGGTGTATGCAACATGTATCCTTCGGGAACCAGCCAGCCCCCCAACCCCATTCCTTTTCGCAATACCTGAATGCCATCCGCATCGACAATATTCTGACCGGAGGCATGCACGAAGGCATGCACAGGTATGACTATGATGACCATCAGCAAGAATATTATCATTCGTTTCAACTCGTTAAATTGCCTTAATTTTGATCATTTCAGCAGGACGACTTTTTGACAAATCTGATCTTTGCCAGAAATTACCTGGATGATATAGGAACCGCTGGAAACCAATTCGCCAAGATTATCCTGACCATTCCACTGCAATGTATGGGAACCAACAGGATTGGCCGCGATAATTTCAGAGCGAATCAGACTGCCAGTCAGGCTATGGATTTGCAGGGTAAGCTCACCCTCCGAAAAACCTTCCACTACCAGATTGGTAGTGGCATTAAAGGGGTTTGGCCAGGCTGGATTAAGACGCAAATCAGAAGGAATCCGGCCCTGCCCTCCATCAACCGCCAGAGCGGGGCCATCATAGCCAGTATTTGAAGGGGTTGTCAGGCATAAAATCATGAAACCACCATTAAAAACCACATTAGCTGGCGTAAAATCGCAATTGTTACCATCCCAGGTATGGCTGGCTTTTTGCCAACGATTCGTATCCCATCCATCGAAGTCATCTCGCCACAGTTGAGTAAAATTATTTGATGAACCGGTATTTCCACTCAGAGGTGTATACTCACAGTAACTCACCCAGTCATAATAAGCATAGATGGGAAGATCAGACGGATTAAAGGTCCCAACCCAGCCAGGATAGTTCGGTAGCCAAATGTTCATCATCAGTTTTTGATATCGATTCAATTCTACAATATGACCCATTACCTGGCGGTATACTTCGATGCCGTCAACAAACCAGGCCACATAGCTGGGAGTCCATTCAAAAGCATAATCATGAAATTCTGTCGCGGGGTCATAATCCAAAGTAACAAAGTGCTCGTGATTTATCTGCCAGTCAGTGATCGTATTGAATTGTACCCGATCCGTATAACGCCCTAAGAACTCAATATCAATTTCGCTCCAATCCTGAATACCTGCACCGCCAAGCTCGTGGTAAGTGAATAAACTTGAAACCGTCCCAGAATGGGGTGCCGATTTAATGCGCGCTTCGAAGCGACCATATTGAAAAGTCTCAATCGTACGCAATTCGGCTCCACGGTAGTCCTTTGCCATTAAAGATAAAGTTTGGATCCAGATCAAGATCAGGATGCCGAGGCCTCGTGTAGAAATTGAATAAAAATGGGTCAATTTTGTTGTCCCGTTTGAATCAGGAGTAAGGATTTTGAAGTTGATTTGGAGCGTGTCGATTGGTCAATCAATATTCCGGGATGAGGACCGAATGTGAACTTGCCGGTCATGCTACTGGAATTGCTATATTGCCCCCTTTTGCTCAAAATCAGCTCTACTGGAAAATCCGCACATAGTCAACCAGCATTGTCTGTGGAAATAGTGTGGATGGATCAGGATTCCCTGGCCATTCACCACCAACGGCTACATTTAAAATGAGATGAAATTCCTGATCAAAGGGTGCTGGGTATTCCCCACCGATTGAGTACCAGTTGTTAAGCGTTTGATAAAGTATATCGTCCACGTACCAACGTAATTCATTGGCTTCCCATTCAAGGGCGAAAGTGTGAAATGATTCAGAAAAATCACCTGCTGGTAATACATAGGATGTTCCAGTTGAGCTCTTGTCAGGATAGTAATTCCCATAATGAATTGTTCCATACACGCGGGAGAGATCGTGACCTAGGAATTCCATGATATCTATTTCACCACTTACCGGCCATCCACCATATACCGAATAGCTGGGCATCATCCAGATGGCTGGCCAGAGTCCCTGCCCTCTGGGCATTTTGGCACGAACTTCAACACGACCATATTTCCAATCCCCCTTCCTCCTCGTATGCATCCGAGCTGAATTATAAACTGGATTCGCCGCATCGAAGGGATTGTTTTTGCGCGCTGTGATATACAGGTAACCCTGGTTCACTCCTGAATTCTGCAAGTTTCTGGTGTATTCTTGAAGCTCGTTATTGACTCGACCTGGCGCCCAGCTCTCATGATTCCATTTGGCTTCATTAATGGCGTCAGCATTGAATTCATCGTTCCAGACCAATTCCCAACCATCTGGAACCAGTGAAGGCGAAATACAATTGCCATCATCATTCGTCGCATCCGGATCATAATTGTAGGCACTGGAATCTGTACAACCATAATATTGACAGCTCCCATCATCTTCAGTGGAAAGACTGTCGTAATTCAGAGCGTTTGTATCCATGCAACCTCTGACGATGTCTACTTTTTCTTTCAATGTGCTGGACGCCGATTCACATGACACCATTGATGTGAGTAAGGCAAAAGCTGTAATCCATACGAAACTATAATTATTATTTGAGTACAAGCTTGCTCCCATAGTCAAATACATGATCGGTTGTTATCTGGGGAAATGGCGGGACTACCACTGGATAGGGAACATTCTCCTCGGCAACAAACATATCAATGTGTGTGAGCTTTATATCATCATACAGGTCGAAATTGATGGAAATAACATCAGAGTATTTCACCTGCAGACTATCGATAATCGGATTCATATAGGCTTCGATAAAGTAAATTGAATTCGGAGATTGAGTGATGCTGTCAGCCAGTGAGTAATTGAATAGCTCCTTGTAAATTCCTGATAAATACTGATCCTGCCACATTTGACCATAGCTTATAGTTTCTTTACGATCACCAAAACCCTCTTTATACGCTTCGCCTGTGACAATATAGTCCTTGAGTAAATCTGCAATAGAGAACTTTAGCTGTTCTGCAAATTCTGACATTTCGAAGCGTTTTTTTCGAAAAACAAGGGGGTGTCTTGAGAGCAAATCATAAAAGTCTTTTATCAACCAGTCCTTACCGTCAAATCGAAATAGTACCTGATCCATATGTAAAGCGCCAGCGTCAGAGTTGTCAGGGCTCAAATGTTGTTTTTCCAACTCCCAGATAGTCTCATTTAACATGGACCCTTTTTCAGACTCTTTCATGAGATACTGCTCAGACAGGTTCTCCACCAATGGCCGAAAAGCCGCCTCTTCTAATAAAAAACTTTTACCACGCATGAGATTGGCCACATGCTCGTTATACAGCAGGTTGGCTTTGCGCTGCTTGACTTTTGAAATGACATCATCCCAAAATGTCCCCTTGGCCGATTCGCTGAGGTGCAAATTATCTTGCCAGCCAACCACTTTAAAAATGAGAAACTTTCCATCGCTAAGTTCAAGGGGTCCTACAACGGTATCTTTTTTCAGCGACTGACTGTAGAGTGCCTCTCTAATTTTCGGATCATCGTCATCAAACCAGGACACCTTTTTGATTTCAAGCTCCTGAGTTCCAAAAATCCTGGAATAGATACTCTCAAAGCTTGCTCCATCATCCAGAAATTGCTTTGTAGCATATGCATAATGGGAATCAGGCAGCGTGATGAATCCCAATTTGTATTCACGGCTGGCTATCTTGAAACTATACTTCAATTCTTCATCCGAGGTTTCAACCCGCTTCATCCCATACTCGTACCTGTACGATTGGCGCATGGCCTGCTCCCGTCTCCCCTGGATGTAATCTTCCAGTTTAGCGGGTGCTTTGTATTGAGGTTTTGAGAGGACATCAAGTGCTAAAAGTTTTTCGGCGATGAGAGAATTGAGAACGATCTTTTTATGAATATTATTATCCCCCCGACAATAAGCTGGTCTGGGTGTGTATTCTGCACGACGAACAAATTCAGATTTTGTTATCACGCGGTCACCCACGCGGGCCAGAACAACTGAGTCAGGGTACCGATCCGGCTCTTTTCTTTCGCAGGAAATCAGAAACAGAAAAGAGGAAACAATGACAAATACAATTCCATTGATATTTAGCTTATCCATCAGCTATATATTAATACAGAACTAGAATTGATATGTCAATGTAAATGAGTTTGCATAGCCTAGAATACCCATTGATCTGTAAGCATAATCCAAGGCAACAGCCTGTCCTCCAAACAGTCTAAATTCCAGTCCACCCCCGTATGTTAACGCTGAGTAGGGAATATTAGCTCCAAATAGCGATAACTCTTCATCTGCATTAACCAAATACAACCCGCGCATACCTGTCCGTAAATAGATATGCGTATCACGGATGAAGGATAGATCATATTGAAGTCCCAAATTAAGGGATTCACTATTGTTATTGGGATGGAGCACGTCAATGGCGAACAGCAGATTCTGTTTGTGCGTATATAGGGGATAGAATGATATCCCAGCTCTAAAAATTACGGGGAGATCCCAGGACTCCGTTCGATATACACCTTGAACTGCTGAATAATTACCAGCTTCATCCGGTAAAATATCGATGGCATTAAGCATATCGATGCCGCTATAAGACATTTTAGATCCATAATTTGAAATACTCATTCCAATCCGCATGCCTTCTTTCTTGTTCCCGGTAGGACTCAGAAATTCGGTAATAATGGAAACACCCAGATCCAGAGCCAGCGCATTGGCTCCGCTGTGCCATATTGTAGAGCCGATATATTTGGTGGTCACACCAAAAGAGAACCAATTTACAATGGAGCGGGCATAGGTAAGCGCCATGGCGTATTCCGATGCCCGATAAAATTCTCCCGTGCCGTCCTGATACTTTAGGTTTGTAACAGCAATACTACCAAAATCTACATGGTTAATAGTCAATCCGATGTTACCAACATTTGGAATTGTGATCGCGATGCCAGCGTACCTGTTGGCTATGCCAGCCACCCAGGATTGATCCATGACAATCATCTCGTTTCGTTCTTGAAAGGCTAGACCAGCAGGATTCCAGTAGATTGAAGAAATATCCTTACCTACACTTACATAAGCCTCACCCATTGCCACGGCCGAGCCGATTCCAATTTCAAGAAAACTGGCTGCTGTCGTGCCATATCGATAGGGTTTCTGAGCGTATAGAGAACTCACCAAAAAGAGACCCAAAAGTGTTAGCTTCGTAATTATCCTTATATTATTTCTCATTTCAACACCGCAAATTTTCCAATATGTTCTCTGCCAGATTCCATGGACTCGACATGGTAGATGTACATACCCGCCGCAATCTCTAAATTTTCCTCAGTAAGCAGGTTCCAATGCATAGACCCATTGGCCGCCGCGTTAGCTACGTCAATGGTTTTTATCAAAACCCCTGAGGATGTGAATATTCTGATTGTACAGCTCGCTGGAAGATGGGTGAACATTAACTTGCGTGGCTGGTTCAAGAGACGGTTCCTCAAGGCCTGTTCCATGGCGTTCGTACCAACATATGGATTTGGAACCACCTTGATACTGTCCATGGTTTGAGCCTCACGAACGAGATCGAGCTCAGGGACGGAACTTGTGGTAAACCGGATGGTGTCTGAACTCCAGAATTGCCTTTTAAAGCTAAGTTGATATCTATCACCAACTCCAGGATAGTCAAACTCTCCACCCCCGATAAAATCGATTACAAAGGCCGTACCCAACCATTTGGCGGAGCTATCGATGCTGCCCACAAGGATTTTGTCCTGAAATTTGTTAAAATTACCATCAAGACCCCAAGTTGGACCAAAATGATCCTGGACCACCAGATCCATTACTGGGTGATTACCATTAGAATCGAGCAGACTCGTATTGAGCACATAGAAGTCAAAAGACTGGTTCAGAATAATTTTTGGTGGAAACCATAGCCCGTTGTCGTTCTCACCCCGGATACCGGTGTTGGATCCCACCTGACTGGTATATGCCAACGAGTCGCCAGTGAAAACAATTTCATAATCAAATGGAAATAGATTGGTTTCACGCCTTGTGAGCGAAACTAACATATGGTTGATAGGCGAGCCATTTATCCAGCCAGTGGCAAATGGTCCCATATCTAATTCAGGAAGGGTCACATTCTGATCAATTTGAAGCTGGATACCATCAAAAATATCGGTATAGAGCAAGGTATCTGAGTTGAGGACCCATACTCGCAAGTCTTCATCATAGACAATATTATCATCTATATAATTAGGGTTGCCCAGGGAGTCGAGGTAAGATTCACTATGGACCATGAGGGGTTCTGCACCAGTAACATCCATAACCTGATAGCCCTTTGTTATATAATTGCTTGGGTAAAAGATGTTACCTATTTTAGTCTTAAGTGTATCTATTAGGAAGCTGACTTCATAGCTATGCCCATCTTTAACCTGATCCCTGGCAAAGATAGTGGGTGAAATGGAGCCACTGCCGAGTGTGGGTTTTTGGAGGGAATCAAGTAATACAACCGGATCATGAAAGCCAGCCGCCGTACTTCTGGGGGTTACAATCTGAACATTCTTGCCGACGCCTAAAATCTCGTCGTATTCGTTGATACTTACCACCAGATTGTTTTCAGACGGCGCAATACCAGGAGTACTGGTGCTGATCCCATAATCATAGGCAGTTAAACCATAATAGTATGTTCTGCCATTCTCCACCTTATCATCAATAAAATAATGTTTAAGCCCGGTTTCTGTTCCAAGGTTAAAGGCAATACCATTCACCAAGCCGAATCCAGCAAAACCGAATACAGAGTCCACTAAATCGCACTCAAAGATAGGGTCTTTGAATGTTGGTAAACCATAGCCATCGGTTATTATTTCGGAATCTTCAAAGAATTTGTCCGTTGACTTATAGAGTTTGTAACCTTCAAAATCGTTCACGTTGCCGATGAATGGATCACGGGTAAGTTTGTCCGAGCGATCATCCCAGGTTAAAATCACTTTTCCATCTAGAGCAGTGGCTTCAAGGGTGGGCATCAGGGGTGGTTGTGCGAAACGATAATCTGATTCATAAATCAACTGAACCACGGATTTTAACTCGTACAAGGCGGGAGCTACATAATCTGGTGTTGCCATATTCTCATCGGTTGAGTGAAGCTCAGCCATGGATATTCTTTCGGTTCTCCCTGCGAATAAGGGAAATGGACCAGAGGCAAATAATTCCACCAGGTTGGCATTTACGTCGTACAATTTGACAAGTGTATCTGCTGCAACCATATCCCACATAATTTCGTCGTTGCTAAACCACTTTGTTCCAGGAGGTGCTGGACCATCTGGTACGCCTACGATTGTAAAGAGCTGAAAAGATGTTAATCCCAGCATGTCCGACTCACTCACATCGGTCTCAGCAAAATTTGGTTCGCAGCCCAGAGCCTCATCATAATCGGGCATGTGGTTGCACTCGCCCTGATCGCGCCCGGGATAATTCAAATCCAGGGGTCCCAATCCATCCAGACCCACATCATCACCATAGGGTTCAGAAGCCTGGTAGAATCCATCACCGTTTAAATCATCACCATCTTGCCAATCTTGATCTTCATCAGCATCCCAATGGGCTTTCAATTCGGACTCTTTTAAACCGTAAAAATTTAAAAATTTCTCCAGATCATAAATCCCATCGGTGGCTCCAGGGAGGAGAACAGTAGCTTGATTGTCTCGTTTCTCATCAATCAGACCATCATCATCGTTATCCATATTGTCATAGGCAAGTCCAGGGCTCTCCAGATATGCAAACCCCATAATTCCAGGAGTGCCGCCGTCTGAGGCTGACTCATCCTTATCCCACGAATACGCGAGATCCAACTCAGCGTTATAAAACCCAATGTCATCATCGGGACCTTCGCCACCAATGGCGTTGTCTACCCAATATCCAAAACAGACTTCAGGAAGATCATAAACTGAATTATTGGTGATATTGTATTCCCAGAAAAGCGCGTCCCGTACTTGGGGATTATTCCATTGGAATCCACGGGTCTCGACCCGGAGCCCTAAACCTCCCCAGGGAGCTCCGTTTTGAATTGTAATGTCGTGTCCTTCTTGGCCTATGATTTTCCCGGGTCTGGGGTAGTATTTTACCATATCATCGTCGCCAAGATATTCCTGGTCCTGGGCATCATTAACCACAAAGTAAGTCTCTAGATCAGCATATTGGATACCTCGACCGAATCGTCCATCCCATTCCAGCGGCCATTCCCTGGCATATCCCCCTTTTGGCCAACCTTCAACTGGCCATGTCAGCGTATCATTACTCATGGCAGGGTGTTCACTCAATTCGTTAAAATATCCCCATACCGGATAAAAACCCCACTCCGTACTACTGGTATCGCTTCGATCCATATGTTCGCGGTAACTGGTTTGCAAAAAATGCAGGATATGGAGATCAGGATCTGATGCAATGATATTTGGATCTGTGACCACAATCGAGTCCACTGTAGTATCATCCAAATCGTTTTCAATGTAGACCCTGGCTCCTACCAGCAATCCAATACCATCAAGCATTTTGTATCCGGAATTATTATTGGGCCACTTGGATGCGGCTTCATCAGGCCAATTGGATAATTCGGTATTGTTTGTAAACTCAAGATGAATGCGATTTCCATTCATCGTTCCTTCACGTTCGGCGTCAAAATCGCCAGCGACATCAATGGGTCCATCATAAGGTCTCCCCTGGCTGCTTAAAACCAATGGCAAGCCAAGGACAAAGCTGAATATGATAGCTAATCGGAGTTTGTTTATTGTATTCATTCTATAAGTCTACTTCCAAACCAATTTTTATTTCACGAGGTGTGCTAAACATTGCAGGGTTTTTGTAAATATCTGCATATTCATTGAATTTACTTCGGTGCCCCTCAAGATCGCCTTCTTCCACCACATCAGAATAGGCTCGTCCTGTAGTGCCATTAACCCAATTCTCATTATAACGATCAAGCACATTATAAACTGACAGATTCATTCGGGCGTGAACTCCAAACACCAGCGGCAGTTGAACATATCCTGTGAAATCCACATGATAACCCGCTGCCCGATAATTGTTGTTGGGGGCTAGATTAATATTGGTGAGTGTACTCCCCGTCATTGGAGAATAGGTGTAAGTGGTACCCGAATTGATGTATCCAGTAAAAAAACCTCCATAATTGGGGGCGGTGAATCCCGCCGAGAGGTTAAAGGTATGTCGTTGATCCCAGCTCATGGGAATCATTTTATTGACTTCATCAATTTTTGCTCCAGCCCGGTTAAAGGTCTGCTGAGGATTGTCAGCATTACCTTTGGTATATTGCAGGGTATAATTCAGATTGGTACGAAAGCCACCTTTGTTGAAGTCGAGTTTGACTTCAAGACCTCTCACGTTGCCATAGTCTTTATTGGTATATAAACCATAGTTTATCTGGTTATAGGTTGTTACAACAGCTGCTGTGAGTAAATCGTAGATATCACGATAGTAAAGGTTGACTTCCAATCCTAAACCCTCGGCAAGTTCTTGCCATAAACCTATTTCATAACTTACTGTTTTCTGTGCATTTAATCCCAGGGTCTCTCCTCCAAGGTTGCCGTTTCCCATCGTGGTTCCATAATCAGCTGAACCGACAAGAAAGGCATCATTGCTGTAAATGGCTGAGTATGATGGCATTTGAAAGAAGTGACCATAACTAAAGTGCAATACGGCCCGATTGCCCAGTTGATAGGCCAGTCCAAATCTAGGACTTATCTGATACACAGATTTTGAGTCTAAATACTCCGACATTCTGGATTCATCGAGGACTTTGACACTATCTGAAAGCTCGGCATCCCATTCCAATATGTTATTACCCAGCGAGTCTTTTAAAAAGTAAGTCGAGCTGTTGGCCGGATTTCGTCTCTGAGATGGATAAACAGTGTTGGCGTCAAAATGATCATAACGCAAACCGAGATTGATGACCATCTCATCGAATTCCATCTTATCCTGCAAATAGAAAGATCCATCTACGGGTTTCTTCCGATAGCTATCAGCATCCAGTGTGTTATTCCCAAGCATTATCGGTTTATACTTATATTCATCCGCCGTGCCTGCATAGGCATTTTTGATGAGGTGATAAGCGCTGGTGATATCGTGCTGGGATACTTGAAAACCTGTTTTCAGGCTATGCGTATTATTCACCTGCCAGGTCATATCAAATTTTACGTTTTTAGTTGTGGTTTCTCGCTCTGTGTGACCTTTATCCTGACCACCCAGTGAGAACCCTGGTCCGTATGAATTGGCATATAAATCATGGATGTAATTATAAACCGTATCCCCTTCTTCATACCAGGCACCTCTAATAGAGTACAGGGTATTGTCAGGAAAATACAAAACATGATCATACGCACCTTCAGCACTGGCGATTGTGTAGATTGACTGTTCGTCTTTAAACAGGTAGTTCCCATAATAATTGGTGGACTGACTGAGCTTAAGGTCATAGAAAAATGAGTTGGAAAGCATGTGATTCAATTGAAAAGCGATAAAATCCGTGTTGGAGTTATTTTTATTAACACCATCAGGATTATATTTATTGAAATGGCTATATCCCTGCCATTCATCCACATTTCGGTTGAACATGATGGAGGAGCGTATTTTAGGATTTGGCTTAAAAGAAATTTTTGTCATAAGAGACGTGTGTTTGCTGGAGCTCATGGAAACGAAGCTACTATCTCCAGTATGTATGTCTTGCCACTCTATAGAATCAGATGCAGCGTAATCACTTAGATCCCAAATGTTAAAACGTCTAATTCCGTTTAAATGACCTGCCGTAACCTGTTCCCGATAATTTATAAAAAATCCGATCCGATCACCTAGAATGGGACCGGTAAGCATAAGTTTATTATCATAGTTTGTATTTAGATTAAATTGATCTTCCTTTTTGCCGGTGAACCCAAACGGCTTTAAACCGAGAAAGATATCTTCTTCATCTTCAAAATTATTTGTTGTGAAATACGTGGAAATCGATGAAGACAGACTGGCGTGAAACTGTTCTTCACCGTTTCTGGTAACAGCATTTACAATGCCACTCATGGCATTTCCATACTCTGCGTTAAAGGTACCGGTTATTACTTCCAGATCCTGGACAGCTTCAGTTTCAACACTTACAGTGGCGCTATTTCCACCAAAAACTTCATCTACCTTTATACCATCGATTAAATAACTCACTTCGCCGCTACGACCACCCCGAAAATGCCCTGCAACGACGCCAGCCTGCATATTGACTACCGCACCAATACTCTCAACTGGTAAAATCTGCATATCGTCGCCAGAAATATTTTTTACCGTGCTGGTTTGATCCCGCTTGGTTGAAATTTTACTGGCGGTAACGACTACTTCAGTCCCCTCCAAGAGGCTACTATTGAGATCGGCATCCAGATATGTTGTTCGATTTGTAGAAACCCGAACTTCTTCAACGACATATATCTCATAGCCAATCATTGAAACTTTTACCGTATAAGTGCCAGGAGACAAATTAATGATGTCATAATATCCATCTATATCAGTCACTGCTCCCACACCAGCTCCATCTACAATAACATTTACGCCAATCATGGGCTCTTTATTTTCGGCATCTTTTATTTTTCCCGCGATTTTGCCGGTGGTCTGCGCAAACAGACTTGAAAAGATTATTGAAAGGAGGATCAGGGAGGTAAATATTCTATTCATAGCGCACTTTTTTTTTAATGAATTCTTTTTCAGAATCTATATGCAATGCAAGCAGGGCTCCCGGGAGTATTTGCATACTCCCGGTGAGCCTAACTCATGCATTACATTTACTTAAGCAACGTCACTTTTGATACTGATGTACCAGAGGCACGGGTAACCACAACAAAGTAGATTCCCGTTCCGACTGCTTGTCCATTTTCGTTTCGACCATTCCAGACAACACTATAATGTCCACCAGCATGTCGTCTATTAACCAGAGATTTGACACTCTGACCCAACATATTGTAGACATCGATTTTGATATCCTCAACTGCAGGAAGCTGATACTGGACGGTTACATCCGGGTTGAAGGGATTGGGAAATGTACTTACCAGAAACTCTGTAGGTAGTGCGAGATTCTTATCATCAACCCCAACATAAGCACAGGATCCAAATATCTGTATTCCAGGTTCGAATTCTGTGGTTTCATCGACGGGCATGATGAGTTGACGTACGTCAAGGGTGGCTACATCATCATAAACGGCGCATGCATCCCCCGTCATATCTTCATAAGTTCCAGCACCATACACAAACAGATAGTTTACGGTATCACGTGAAGATAAAGTGAGAGTTCCATCCCAGACGCCACTGAGAGCAGATTGAGTAAAGAGCACAATATTATCGAAACTCCACTCATCTATTGAGCTAATCACATAAGGTGCATCCGTGGCAGGGTTGAAGGCTGATTCAGCACTCATGTCCACACTGAATGTGACTACGACATCATGCACTGGTGAACATGCATAGCAGTAACCAAAACAATATGCTGGAAGGACTGTATCAACATCCAGGGTCACGGAGCGATCATTGTACTGATTCGCGCCACAGCCACCATCTCCTAACTGGATACCATTATCTCCACCTTCCCAGTCACCTTGCCAGCCACCGAGAGTGGGTCCATTTCTAAACTTCCAGAAGAATTCAATGCCTGCTGGGATGCTCATATCTAATTCCCATACATCATCGCCGTCAGAATCATCCATTACATATCCATCATCACCGAGACCACCACCAGCCATAAAAACACCGGCAACATTCACGATCTGATCGCGCATATCGACTCTGAAAGTAACATCGACCATATCTACATTAGTGCAAGAGCCATCATCTGAACATTCAGCGAAACAAGTGGTAATAGTTGTATCATTTATACCAACTGTAAGCCGACGATCATTATATTGGCCATCTGCACAGGACTGACCTGCAATATTTTCTTTGTCCTGAAAATCCTGGTCTGCGCCATTGGAGAAGGTATAGTTTTCGTTGAAATTGTTAAGCAACTGTACGACAATGGTATAGATATCATCACCGGCGATCCGATCACCGGCGATTCCATCATCATTGAATTTGAAGCGTGGGATAGGAGGACCAAAATAATTTCCTCCTGCAATATGCACTCCCTCTTCATTAACGGTCTGCATACTCATATTCAATTCAAATGTGACATCCACAACATCCGTGTCATAGAGACAGCTCTCGTCGTCGATAGTGGCATCTGGATTATAGTTGAGACTTGAGGGATCCATACAACCGTATATATCATTGGAATAAATTGCTTTTAGATTGTCAAACCAGACAGCTCCAGTAATGACATCACCAATTACTGTGTTCCACGGTGGGGAAACCCACTCAAAACCAAAACCAACAATCTTATCCAGATCCAGTTGATCATTACCAGTAATGCCAGCCCAACCCGTGTGAACAAAACCATTATTATACTCTTGTCCACCTGTATTGGAACTTGATTTTATAAGTGGAATCCTGATCTCTGACCAGCCTGAGCCAGCTTCATCATCCAGGAAGTAATCATCCTCGATGAAAGAGTAATAGAATTCGCAACTGTCCTTGCTCCACTTGGTTGGATCAGGTTGTTCACTTGCCTCAGCGAGCGTAAAGCGTAGGGCCATTGAAGAATCAATATTGGTTGGAATGTAGTTCTGAATCTGAAAGCTGATATAGTTGAGACCAGACATATCCAGATAATCATCTGCAATATGATTTACAGAGGCAAAACCACCATATTGATAGTAGTGTTCAACGGCATAGTTAAACTGACCAGCACCCACACCATCCTGAGGTAATCCAGCACTGTTAACAAGTGTGGAAGTGATGAAGTCGATACCCTCGGACTCAACGGGATAATCAAATTGCCAGAAGGCCTCATCGCCAATGCCAATTTCTTCTGCGGTCTCAAAACCGTTCAGGACGAGATCATCAGGTTGTACCCATGGTACTCCATGGAAATAGATATTGTCTAAATAAATATCACCATTGCCGTCGAATTTGAACTGAAAAATATCAGCCAAATCAACAGGTGCAAAGTCATTCAAACGAATATCTACGCTCATCCAGGTTTCGAAACTAACTGGTAATTCATAGGCAGTTTCAACATTGGGAGTTCCTGGACTTATCAAAAATACGTTTAGCGCCGTAGAATTTGCGGTCCAGTAATCAATATGCAGGTAGCCCTTTCCAGAAACATCCTGATGGCTACCTAAATCGATTCCCTGATAATTCAATCCAGCATACAATATTGTGGCGTTGTCTTCAATCATTACTTCAGAATAAGCCGTAGCCTGTCCCCAATTGGGGTTAAAGTTGGTGCCAAGAATATCTGTATAGGCATCACTGTAAACTGAAATTACATCAGCTTCAAGTTCAGTGGGTGTTGGAGCTGCCGCTAAAGGACCACTAGGTACATACGGTTCCCAGTCAGGTGATACCAGCTTAAAAGTCCAATACCCTGTGCTAATGTCTAAGCCTAAGGTCATCACATTGTCATCTTCTGAAAGCGTTATTTCATAGGTGATTGAAGCAGGGGCGTTAGCCGGGTCTGAAAGCTCACCACCATTGAATGGCTTGGGAATACCCAGATAGGCACCCGTTCCAAGCACTGTGAGCGTACCCGCTTCTTCATCAATGACCCATGTTGCGGCATTTGAGTCATTGTGAGGAGCAACGGGAGTTCCACAGCCTTCCGTAGCAGTTTGCCAGCCTTCAAGCCAGGTTTCGTCTTGCTGGACATTATGAAAAGTCCCATCTGCACCAAAAACATACTCATCATCCCACAAGCATGCTCGCGTTTCAACATCGCCGGCAGAGTTTGCCCACCAAACATCAGTTGGGTTTGGTCCAACAACCAAGGCACCTGCCTCAGGAGCAAGTTTCCATGTTTCTGCCAGCTGTGCGGTCAAAAGCACAGGCAGCAAAACCAACAGGGTAACTGTTAGGTTAATTAAGTAACGTTTAGGTAGCATTATGCTCCCTCCTTCTTTGGTTATGTTAATCATCATCAATCCTCCTTGATAATTTTTTATTTGATTCATGCGAATCGAATCCAGAGTGCCAGTATTGCCACAACCAGCACAATAGATGCTAGAATGTTGATCTGATTCCATTTTGAATCCTGAACATCCATCCTTCTACTTAAATCTGTCTGCAACTCCGATGCTGTGGCCAGGGTAAGTCCAGAAATTTGCCTGCGATCGGGCACTGAAGTTGCCAAACTGACGACCACCACGACCCCAACTGAAATTATGAATAAAAACACTGCAAAATGGAGAAAATTCATGGTGGCAAACCATTCAAAGCTACCTAGTGATGTGCCGCTCTTGACCAAGATCTCCAAAACAAACCGTAATGCTCCCAGGACTGCCCCTGCACCCAATGCTGAAATGGCGCCCTGAGAATTGGCCCTGTCCCAGAATATTCCCAAGATGAATACTGCTGCAATGGGAGGACTAATGTAGGCCTGGACACTTTGTAGATAGACAAACAGCTGACTGCTGAGCATGGTGATCAACGGAACAGAAAGCACACCCAATACCACCATGACTGTCGTTGCAAGGCGACCGACGAGAACCAGTTCAACTTCAGTTGAATCTGGTCGGAAATTTTTATAAAAATCTATCGTAAATAATGTTGAAGTACTATTGAATACACTGGCCAATGATGACATGAGCGCAGCTAGCAAACTGGCAATCACAATGCCCTTAACACCTGAAGGGAGTAAATAACTGGTCACCAGGGTTGGGTAGGCCTCATCCCCCGTTGTTCCAAATAATGCGGCGGCAATCAAACCGGGCAATACCAGTATGAATACGGGTAATATCTTCAGGAAACCTGCAAGGATGGCCCCTGAGCGAGCATGATTAATATTTTTTGCACTCAACACCCGTTGAACGATAAACTGATCCGTACACCAGTACCAGACACCCAATATGGGTGCCCCAAATATGATTCCAGTCCAGGGGAAATCCGGATGATCCATGGCTTTAAACATATCAAAGAATTCTGGTGGCAGTTTGGCCTGTAAGCCTGAAAAACCACCTACTTCATTCAAACCAAGGAGGGTCAATGCCACTGCACCCCCTATAAGGATAAAGGTCTGCACCAATTCTGTATAGATGACTGCACTAAGACCACCGGCAATTGTGTAAATACCGGTAACGATGATGAGTACAACGGCGGAAGTCATCATATCCCAGCCCAAAATCTTGTTCAGGAGCAGTCCACCTGCAAATAAAGTGACCGAAATTTTTGTAATGACATAGGCAATGATTGATACTGAGGTCAAATACATGCGGCTGGCGCGACCATAACGCCGTTCTAGAAATTCTGGCATGGTGAAAACACCAGATTTCAAATAGAAGGGTACAAAAATCCAGCCCAGAAATAAAACCATGAAAGCGGCAAGCCATTCAAAATGTCCTACAGCCAAGCCACTACTGGAGCCTGTTCCCGCAAGATCGATGAAATGTTCGCTAGAAATGTTGGAAGCGAACAATGAAGCACCAATCGCTATCCAACCAACATTGCGGCCAGCCAGGAAATACTCAGTACTGTCTGACGTGCGCCGGGAAAAATAGATTCCGATCCCCAGCACAATGAGGAAATAGATTACGATAACTGAGTAATCCAGACCGCTCACGCAGCTACCTTCAGAATCGTCAGATTTTGGAGAATCTTTTTCATTAGTTAACCTATGTAAGTCAAATACCAGACCATAAGTGCCACTCTTGAAAAATGTAAATCAAGACGCTTACCCAGGCGCATCACCCGCACATCTATGTAACAGTGTAAATCAATTATATAACAGGAGTTTACAGATGCTAAATGAACCCAATATGGGGCTAAAATATATTTGAATTATTTTTAGAAAAGAAGTTTGTTCTATATTTGATATTATCTGATTGACTTATTATAGGAATAATATTCTTATTATTATAATAAGACCGGAAATAACGTCATGCTGCTATTTCAGACCCAACTCCTTGCACATGCGGTGGAAATTTGGTGGAGCCAAACCGAGCTTCCCAGCCGCTTCAGTATCCGTATGGCTATGAAGCCGAACGAATTCAAAATACTGCTTTCTGAAACTCTGCTCGACATCTCTCAGTGGCAATATATTTTCGCTCGAAAAAACGGGATTGGTCAGGGCAGCACCTGAACCTTGACTTTGAACATCTAAGGCCAAATCCACTGTCGCTTTACTAATCGTATCATTACTGAGAATGACCAGTCTCTGAGTGACATTTTTCAATTGACGCACGTTACCTGGCCATTCAAAATGTTGCAGGATCGACCAGGCCTCATCGCTAATTGATGGTAAAGTAATGCTGAGATCCCGGCAGTGGTGCCCAACAAAATAATCAATTAGTATGCGTATGTCCTCAGCCCGCTCTTTGAGGGGAGGTGCTTGTATATTCAAGATATTAAGACGATAATAAAGATCCTCCCTGAAACGATTCTGTTTCATCAATTCTTTGATGTCTTTATTGGTGGCTGAAATAACTCTGACATCTACATTATAGCTCTTTTTGCGTCCAATTTTATCCAGCTCCCCTGTTTCCAAAACGCGGAGCAGTTTTGCCTGAGCCTGATAGGGTAACTCCGAAATTTCATCGAGAAAAATGGTGCCATGATGGGCCTGTTCAAAAAGTCCTAATTTGTCCTCACTGGCACCAGTGAAAGCCCCCTTGACAAATCCAAATAGTTCGCTTTCAATGAGTTCATCTGGAATTGCAGCGCAGTTAACGGTGACGAAATTGTCATAACGGCGGGCACTCTGATAATGGATGCTTCGAGCGATAAGCTCCTTCCCAGAGCCAGATTCACCTGTGATGAGCACATTCGCATGGGTGGCGGCGTATTTCGAGATGTGTTCCCGAACCTTCAGGATGCTTGGGGAATTTCCCAACATGGGTCGCTCCTGGACGATCCGATCAATTTTTTTATCAAGTCGGTTTTGGGATTTCATTTTTTCAAGCTCCAGGCGTTTCTTCTCTGCAGCATTTAGAATCGTTAAAATGAAATCTGTGGGCTGATAAATAAAATCTTCAATATCGGATGGATATTTGGTCCCAAACCAATAAGCGCCGCTCTCGATCATCTGATTTGCAAAGTGAAGATCGGTTTGGTTCACTGTCATTTTGGTGATGACAATAACTTGAATACTTGGGTCAATTATTTTGATGCGTTTGATCAGTCTTTCACCGTACAGACCACCGGATATTTGATAGTCAAGAATGGCTACATCAAAGGATCCGTTCTTCTCCAATACTCGGAGGGCATCTTCGCCTGTTGAGACGATTTCCTCTATCTGAATGCGCTCTCGGTAAGGATTGATGGTATTTTTAATCCGACGAACATCATATTCTTCATCCTCGATAAGGAGCACTTTAATTTGATCTTGTTCCATTTTTTATCCTATGGTCGCCTGAATCACAAAACAGGCGCCTCCTTCAGCTTTATTGTAGGCTTCCAGCTGCCAGCCACAGCGACGACTTATTTCGCGGGCTAAATAACACCCGTATCCTGAATTCTGGCCACTTTCTTTGGTACTGATTGATTCCTTAAACAACGCTTTAACTCCAAGCTCGTCACTGACTAACAGCTCTTCCAGAAAGCCTTTGCCATCATCACCAATTTCGATTTGAAGCCGCTTTGATTCAGGATCATATTCGGTTTTCAACTCAATGATGAGATCTTGATCCACATTGTGTTCAATGGCATTTTGTATCAGAGGTTCAATAATTTCCCAGATGACATATTCATTGATATGCAGCACAGGAATATCTTCGGCTAAATCCAACTTCACAGTGACTGCTGCAGATTTGCTCACACTGTAGACCCGCTGAAAGATATTTTTCACCAGGAATTGAATAACCCCATTTATATCTGTTTTAAATATCGGATTGCGAATGACGTGGAGTGGAGGATCATAGGACTTCATATCATAAATAACCCGGGAAACAAAGTTTGCATACTTGGTTACCCGGTCTCTGGTTTCATCCAGATTGGCATCACTCAGACTCCTCAAATCTTCTTTGATGAAGCCCATAACCTTTTCAGCCTTGTGATGAGTATGATAAATACGTTTAGTAAAGAGTGATTCTTTCTGGTGTTCAACCTGCTCACGGAGCTGTTTTGAGCTTTGATCAAACAATTGTCGTTGAACAACATCTCTTTCCTGGGCTGTATAGGAATAGATGAAAAACATGGCCATAAATCCTATCAGGATAAGACCTGTAAAAAGAATACCAGACTGATTATATGCTGAGGCAATCAGGGACAAAAATCCAGCAACATCAGGTGTAATACGCATATAGGTGGCACCGGCAATTTCACCAGAATCATAATATGGCACCAATACATGGAAGGTGTTGTTCCCCTCCAAGGAACTCACAATTTGCTCTTCGTCCAAAAGACTAGATTTGTTGTCATTGTAATAAGCTACGGCATTTTTCGCAGTTGCTTTTTCGCTGACTGTGCTACCTGTATAAGAACCAAAATATAGATCGTAAATAGCCTCCCCATCTTGAAGGGCTAATACACTATCTCCCTTTAAAACCAACAGGTAAACTTCATCAATATTTCTTTGTAACGTTTGCTGGCTCAGAAGTTTGTTCAGTGACAGAACGGCGGCGTCTTTGTGGCTCTCTTGACCAGAAATATCCATCCGGCCTTGCTCAATCAATAATTCAAGTGCAGTGGTCGTCAGATCAGCGACACGCTCAGCGGAATCGCGGCGATAATAATCCATGGCCTGATTAAATATTTTATGGGTTGATTGACTGTTGATGAAAGAGAGTGCTGACTGGAAAACGACAACCACAATGAAGAGGACCAGAACATGCTGAATCTCGAAATGATAACTCTCATATTTGCTCAGTTTTTTCAAGAATTATGCTCTCGATCCAAGATAGCATCAATTTCTTGCTTCGCCTGTTTCAGCCCTGCTTCCACTTCGACTTCTCCAGCAATAATCTGGTGCAGCCTGGCAGAAAGAATATCTGAAATCAAGGTGTACTGATGAAGCATGGGGCGATGAAGTCCATTTGCCATCATCTTCTCAATTACCTGCAAGCGTGCATGGCGAGGATCTTCAGCTGACCCGCGATAAAATTGCTGCTGGATGGGAAGCAATCCGTCGTATTCGAAGAAGATTTTCTGTCCCTCATAGGAAGCGGCAAATTGGATAAATTCAATTGCGGCATCCTTAACGGGTGAGTGTTTGGAGAGCATCATATTCCAGCCTCCAAATACTGGAGTTGACCGCTCGCCTTCAAAATGAGGTAGGGGTGCAATTGCCAACTTTTTAAATAGAATAGAATCAAAACGAGCGTCGCTATCATTATTGACCGTTGGCCAGCCCCTAACGAAGGGTATACCATTGCTTAGGGCATAGCGAATACACTCATCTTCTGCCATTCTTAAACTTGCAATTGGCGCAATTTTCTTCTCAATCAAATCACGCATAAAGCTGACCCTCTCAATAACATTGGGGTCAAGCAAGTCTATAAGCTCACCCGTTTCCTCGTCCTGCAGCGATTGACCTAGAATTTCATTGAAATTACAGATTAAACCCTCATAGGCTGCAGCCTGAGGTATATAGAGTGCCTGGTCAGGGAAATATTCTTCACCAATCCTCAGCAGTTCCTCCCAATTGATAGACTGTTTGATCCGCTCATTTATTTCCGCACCTCCCGGCAATGCCAAGATCATGTCTTCCCGATAATACAGCGCCCCTATATCGGTGTATAACGGTATGGCGTATAGGGCTCCATCCACATAACAGGTTTCCAGTGGCTTCTCAACAATATTTTTTAGGAATTGGGGTGAAAAGTAAGGGGCCAGAGGTTCTGCCCATTTGGTAAACCGGGGTACCCAGATTAAGTCAACAGAGAACACGTCAATCCTACTGCTACGACTTCTCAAATTACGGGTAATCAACTCCTTACGCTGATTAGTATTAAATTTTGAAAAGGGTAGATCGATAGCGATTACTTCGATCTCTCCTTTATGGCGCTCATTAAATTGGCTTATTATTTTTGCATGGCCAGGTCCAATATTATCAGCAAAATAGACCCGTTGAATTCCATCGGTATTCAAGGGGTTGCGACCCAATGGAAAAGAGGAGATCAGGAAAGAAATAAAGAAGATCAATGCACCAATTGTAAACAGGAAAGGAAGACTCGTGGAAATCGAGCGACCGTGCGTGAGAGTCTTTCCGAATTCGTATTCCTGATAGTCATTCATATTATTGAAATGATAATAATTGGCATATCAAAACAATACAAGGTCTATCTAGAAGATTAAATAAAAAGTGTGCCCTCCCCCTTTTCGTATCATTGATTTAGATCCCAAATAATCATTCAGAACGATGGATTCCCAGCAGGGAATATTTGTCGATGCTCCATTCTCACCTATTGTGGTTAATATTAACAGTACCTTAAGACGCTTAACTGTATAATAATATTAGAGGGCGGGAAAAACCTTGCTCTCTGCTGTCTCCCAAATTCAAATGATAATTCAGGGGTGACCTGGTTGGCGTCAAATTGATGGCATTCTTCTTGCGCAAGCCAAATCATATTTAATAAATCCAAATTAGGGAATTCCAAGACCGCATTGAGGAGAGTAAATTTTGACCAAAGCTAAACTATTAAAAGCCTGCCTGCTTCCTTTAACAGGATTGCTGCTTGGTAGCTGTAACACGACCGAGCCGATTGTCCGCCACGAGTCTATAGCTGGTAAAAGCGCTGATAGTATTGTCCAGATGATGAGTCTTGCTGAAAAAGTCGGGCAGATGACCCAGGTAGGTCGCGATTTTCTCATTCATCAAGATGATATTAAAAATTATTTTTTGGGTTCCATCCTCAGCGGTGGGGGTTCATCACCGGCCGTAAATGAACCAGCGGCCTGGGCAGATATGGTAGACGGATTTCAAGCTCAGGCGGCGCATACTCGTCTCGGAATTCCCCTCCTCTATGGCATTGACGCTGTTCATGGCCATAACAATGTTATCGGCGCCACCATTCTACCACACAATATTGGTTTGGGAGCAACTGGGAACTCTGATCTGGTTCGCCAATTGGGCAGACTTACTGCTGAAGAAGTTCGTGGGACTGGCATAAATTGGACCTTTGCCCCCTGTGTTGCAAATTCACGCGATGAGCGTTGGGGTCGGGCTTATGAATCCTTTGGAGAGGATCCAGTCTTGATTGCTCAACTCGGTGCTGCTCTGGTGGAAGGATTTCAAGGAAGTTCGCTTGACGCCAATGATGCGATTCTGGCATGCACCAAGCACTATATCGGTGATGGCGCCCCGACCTGGTCCACCGGCGAAAATGGTATGATTGATCGCGGTGATGCACAAATTTCAGAAGCAGAATTGCGGGCTCTCCATCTCCCCCAATACATAGCCGCCATCGCCTCTGGCACTGGGACTATCATGGCATCCTACAACAGCTGGAACGGTGTCAAATTGCACGGCCATCACTATTTACTCACCGATCTTTTGAAGGGTGAGTTGGGTTTTGATGGATTCATCGTTAGCGATTGGCAAGGGATTGACGAAATTCCCGGAAATTTTAAAAACGATATTATCACCAGCATTAATGCTGGAATTGACATGGTCATGGTTCCTGGCGATACCCGTAAGGCTGGCCGGGGCTATCGTGAATTTATAGAGACCCTGACTGAATCCGTGAACGAAGGCTCAATTGAAATGTCCCGCATTGATGATGCTGTAACACGCATCCTCACTATTAAGCAGAAAATGGGACTGCTGGAGCTTCCCTACCACAATGACCGAGCTTTGACGCCAACAGTGGGATCAGCAGATCATCGGACGCTTGCCCGTCAGGCTGTCCGTGAATCAATGGTCATGCTAAAAAATAATAATGCGGCACTCCCCCTTTCCAAAAATGCAGCCAAAATTGTGCTCGCCGGTCGGGGTGCAGATAATGTTGGCATGCAATGCGGTGGTTGGAGCATTTCGTGGCAGGGCGGTCACGGGGATATCACTTTGGGGACATCTATTTATGAGGGTGTTCAAGGATTGGTTTCTGAAAATACCGAGCTCGTAATATCAGTTGATGGTAGCGCCAGCGCAGGAGCCGATGCAGTTATCGTTGTTGTAGGTGAAGACCCATACGCAGAAATGCATGGTGATCGTGAGAATCTGGAGCTGTCTGAAGCTGATCTTGGAGTGATCAATACGGTAACATCCTCAGGTGCGCCTATGATCGTTGTGCTTTTATCCGGTCGTCCCCTGATTATTAATGAGGTTCTTGAACAATCAGATGCATTCCTGGCTGCCTGGCTACCTGGCACCGAGGGCAATGGCATTGCAGATATCATCTTCGGGGATTACGCGCCGTCCGGCAAATTATCAGTCTCATGGCCAGCATCCATGGACCAAATCCCCATCAATTCAGGCGATTCCGATTATAATCCGCTGTTCCCTGTGGGTTACGGTTTAAGCTATTAAAATCTTTGGTTATTGACTTAATGGGACCCTTATGATTCAAAAACTTCAACTGCACGGTAGCAGCATTTCTTTTAAGGTCCTGGTGTTAGCTTCCTGTATTGCGATTATTGGTTGTGCGAGGGACCCTAAATCAGTGATGGTGAAAGTGATTTCAAATCATGACGGTCAAAAGCTCCAGGTGGCTGGCGAAGATTTTATGATTTTTGGGATGAATTGGGACTATTTCCCCATCGGTACAAATTACGCCTACAATTTTTGGGCTCAACCAGATGAGTTAATTATAGCAGCTCTGGATCGAGAGCTGGGTCTACTCAAAGAAATGGGCGCCAACACAATCCGTCAGTACAACAGCATTCCTCCCCGCTGGGTGAAATATATTTATGAGCACTTCGGATTATTCACCACACTTAACCATCCCTTTGGACGCTATGGCATTCTGGTAGACAGTAATTGGGTTGCCAGTGTTGACTACGGAGATCCGCAGACGCGAAAGGCTATTATTGCCGATGTGGAAACAATGGTTAGTCAATACAAGGATGTTCCTGGAATCTTGATATGGCTTCTCGGTAACGAAAATAATTATGGTCTGCACTGGAATTCTGCTGAATCCCAGAACCTGCCTGACCAGGCTAAACCCCAGGTCGTTCAAGCGCATCAGCTGTATTCACTATTAAATGAAGCAATCAATGCCATTCATACACTAGACGATCAACATCCTGTAGCCATTGCTAATGGTGATCTTCAATATATTGACATCATTGCAGAGGAGATCGAGAATCTCGATATTTTTGGCTGTAATGTCTATCGCGGAGTCTCCTTCGGCGATCTATTTGAACAGGTTGAACAAAAATTGGGAATCCCGGTCTTGTTTACTGAATTCGGAGCTGACGCTTTTAATTCAAGGACCCTGGTGGAGGACCAAAAAGCACAAGCTAAATACCTGTTGGGAAACTGGAGAGAGATTTATGAGCAATCCAGTGGAAAAGGCAATACAGGTAATGCTATTGGTGGCTATACCTTTCAATTTTCCGATGGCTGGTGGAAATTCGGCCTGGACTCACATCTTGATACCCATGATCGCCACGCCTCCTGGGCTAATGGCGGATATTCAGAAGATTTTAGCCCAGGTCAGAATAATATGAATGAAGAATGGTTTGGAATTTGCGCAAAAGGGGCATGTGATGATCAGGGTCTCTATCAATTATCGCCGCGGATGGCCTATTTTACCCTCAAGCAGATCCACGCTTTAAACCCTTATAAACCAGGAGTTAAACGCAGTCATATTGATAAGCATTTTTCAGAAATCCAACTATGATGACCCACTGTTATTCTCGTATGCAGCCTTACTTAAATTTATCCAATTGAAGGAGTCAAGTTCATGAGTGAATCACAACATTACAAAACTGCCCCGGAAGATCGCATTTCCCTGAAGCAAAAATCGGCTTACGCCGTGGGAATGCTGGTGAACAACCTCCAGGCGGCTGCGCTTCCTGCCATGGTTGTGATCCTCAATCTTGGGCTGGGCATGGATGTACTCTGGGTTGGATTAATTGGAGCAATCCCCCGGATCTTTGACGCCATCTCAGACCCGATGCTGGGCTATATCTCTGACAATACCCGCACCCGTTGGGGCCGCCGCAGACCCTTCATCTTCGCCGGCGCAATCCTGGCTGGAATAATTTTCGCTCTCATGTGGCAATTGCCCTCTGGATATATTGATTTTCTGGCCAAAACCCCTATCGCCCAGCACCAGACCCTATCATCGAGTCTGACGGGGACCCGTTTCAATGATGCCGGTGGAGCCGTTCTGAATTATGATTCAAAGCAGGAAATTGGTGCTGATTTCGTCTTCTTTGGACCAGAATTATTAGCGCTGGAAAAAACCGTATCGCTGGCCACAAACCTGGATGATTTCCCTCAGGTTGAACTAAATGTTGCTCTGCCTGAGCTTGATGGTTTCCAGGTGTTTTTCAATGAGGCTGAAGTATCGGAAGCAGGCTCAGACGGTGAGTCCTTTTATATCGATCTTACACTGGATCAATCAGTAGATGGCAAAGGCAATTTATATAAATTCAACATAGCTGACCTGGTGCAAAGTCCATGGTCCGGCAATCAAAACGGTAATAAGCACCTGGATATGCAGGCCATGAAGAGTATTTCTTTGCAACTCACTGGCTTTGAGGGGGCTGGAGTTGCAACCATTCATTCGCTTAAACTGAGAAAGAGTGAACGCTTCTTCATTTTCTATTTCCGCTATTTCATGGCCATGTCAATTCTCTTTTTTCTGGCTTATACTGTTTTTGCAACACCCTTTGTGGCTTTTGGCTATGAGATGACACCGGATTACCATGAGCGGACCCGACTCCATGCCTTTGCCAACACCGTGGGTCAGCTCGCCTGGCTGGGTGTCCCCTGGTTCTATGCCATCATGGCAAGCAGCCTATTTCGAGATACTGTCCATGGTGCTCGCAGCCTGGCCATTGTCGTTGGAGTCATTGTCGCTGTATTTGGAATCATTCCAGCAATCTTTCTCAAGGAGCGACCGATTCTGACTCCGGCGGATAGTGCTGGAAAAAGTTTCTGGGAAAATATGGGCGGGTTTTTCAAGGGCATCGCCATTACTTTTAGAAATAAGCCCTTCGTAAAGCTCTGCGCATCCACTTTCCTGGTATTCAACGGTTTCCAGTTGGGGATGTCTTTCTCCATATACATCATGATCTATTATTTATTTAACGGAAATGATGGTGACGCCGGCAAACTCATGGGCTGGTTCGGAATGCTCACATCAATTGCTACTCTGGCTGTCATCCCATTTACGGGATGGATAGCAACCAAATTGGGCAAGCGAAAAACCTTTATGTTGACAATTTCCCTCTCCATCATCGGCTATGGCATCAAGTGGATCGGTTACAATCCTGAATATCCTTATTGGCTGCTTTTCGCGGCACCCTTTGTGGCATTTGGAACGGGCTCTCTGTTTACCCTCATGGGATCCATGATCTCCGATGTATGTGATTATGACGAACTGGAAACCCATCAACGCCGCGAAGGTGTTTTTGGAGCCATTTACTGGTGGATGGTCAAAGTAGGGATGGCACTGGCTGGATTGCTGACTGGAATATTGCTTAAAGTCTCCGGTTTTGATGTGGCTCTGGGAGCTGGACAATCTGAGTCAACCTTGCTCTGGATTCGGGTATTCGATGTTGGGATTCCTATCGTAACCTCAGCCATTGCACTCTGGATCATTGCGACCTATACAATTACTGAGAAGAAAGCCAATGAAATCCGGGCCGAGCTTGAAAACAGACGGGGCAAAGTTGCTGCCGCCGACAGTGGGCAAGCCTAACCCAGAGGATGAGGAATTACATGAAACCAACCAATATTATCAGCCGTTCTGGTCTTTTGCTCATGACCTTCTCCATGCTGGGATGTGGCACCCATGCTATTTTGAAAACCGATGCCAAAATGACATCTGAAATTATTCTCACATCCGCTGCAGGAGCGAAACAGGAAAGCCAGGCTAACGTGGCATTTAAACCTGGGACTGCTGAAGGCGTGGTGATCTCCGTTTTTCCAGACCAGGTAAAACAAACCATCGATGGAATTGGCAGCTCTTTTACAGAATCATCTGCCTTTGTTCTGGCTCACCTGGATTCAGCGAAACGACATGAGGTCATGAAACGCATATACAGTGCTTCCGGTGCTAATTTCTCATTGACCCGCACTCATATTGGTGCCTGCGATTTTTGCGTAGAAGGTAAATATTCCTATGCTGATATAGCAGGTGACACTGCGCTTGAATCGTTCAGCATCGCACCAGACCAGGCTGGCTTTGACCCAGAAAAATACCCGGGAATAAAAGACACAGCCTACGATCTGCTCCCCATGATCCAGGAGGCTCTTCGTATCAAAAGTAAGCAAGCCGATCAGGAATTGCGCATCATTGGTTCAGCCTGGACAGCCCCTGCCTGGATGAAAGATATTGAGGATTGGTATGTGGGCATGGCGGCCGAAAACAACTGGCAGGGTACAGGTGGTTCCCTGAAGCCAGAGTATGTTTCGACCTATTCTGATTACATTTTAAAATATTTAACTGCCTATAAAGCCGAAGGTGTCACGATCTGGGGACTTACTCCTGTTAATGAACCCCATGGCAATAATGGTCAGTGGGAGAGCATGAATTTTTCTCCTGAATCCCAGAGTAATTTTCTCAAACAGCATTTGGGACCAGGTCTCACTCAAAGCGCCTTTGCAAATACAAAATTGCTCATTTATGACCAAAATCGGGACGGAATCGAGCACTGGACAGATGTGATTCTTGGAGACGAAGCAGCGGCAAAATATGTATACGGAACTGCTGTACACTGGTATGAAAGTACAAACAAGGTCTATGAAGACGTATTTGATTCAGTCCATGCCAAATTCCCTGAGTACGCCTTCGTTCACACCGAGGGGTGTATTGATGATCTGGGCAAGCCGGCACCGGCTGAATGTACAGATCCAGAAGGACGAACCGAAAAAGACTGGTTCAAGAATGACGCGTTCTGGTGGAGCCCCACAGCTACGGATTGGGCTTACGCCGTGCCATGGGCCGGACCATTGGCAGCTGATCACCCTATGTACACACCCGTCCACCGCTATGCCCGCAATATCATCGTTAGCCTGGATCATTGGGTGACTGGCTGGGTAGATTGGAATATTGTGCTGGATCAACAGGGAGGTCCAAACCATGCGGATAACTTCTGTGGGGCACCCATTATGATTGATACACAATCCCAGGATGTTTACTACACCCCAATTTTTGATGTGCTATCTCAGTTTAGCAGAAGCATCCGCCCCGGCGATAAAGCCCTTCAAACCAGCAAAAATATTTTAGCTTTGGATCCAGATGCTTTGCATAGCTGCGCCACAATTAACAGCGATGGGTATGTGAGCGTTCAGGTTCTTAACACCAGCACTGCAGCCATCACCTACAAACTCCAGATCGCGACTGAATTTGCTGAGATCATGATCCCGGCAAACGCCGTCCAAACCGTTCGCGTTCAGCTTTAACCGAATTTTGGCTTAAGATTAAGCAGCATAGATGAGAGGTGAAACCTTTGAATAGCAGATCCAAAACCAGTTTTGAATTGAATAATTCAGGTGAGTTCATCATTGAGAATTATAATGCGGCAAAGCCCTTTTCCAGCTTTTTCCCAGGAATTGCCGGCAAGACTGGTATCCCCATGTGGGTATTTTTTGTAAACCGTGGCCAGGGTATTTGCAGTATGGGAATCCAGGACAAAGACAATCCAATCATGGAATTCCTACCGGCGAACTGGGCTTACCAGCTCGTTTCCAGCCAGGGATTCAGGACCTTTATCAAATTTCCTAACGATTCTAAAATTAAGTACTATGAACCTTTTCAGGATCATTACCAGGATGAGGCCATGCAAAAAACCCAGCGCATGTTCGTATCCTCCTCCCACCTCACTCTTGAAGAAGTGAATGAAACCCTCGGTCTTAAGTTCCAGGTTGAATATCATACGGTACCCGAAGATCAATATGCAGGGCTGATTAGAACGCTTCACATTGAGAACATCGGTACTCAGGAGATCGCTTTTGAAGGTCTGGATGGTCTCCCACTTATCATTCCCCACGGACTTAACAATTTTGCATTGAAACATCTTCGTCGCCTGACAGAGGCTTTTGTAGAAGTCACAAACTATGATCACTCCGCTCCGCTTTTCAAAGGCAAAGTAGAACCTGCAGACCGACCTGAAGTTGTGCGTATTATCAAGGGCAATTTCTATATCGGTCTCGAGGCTACCTCTGAAGGAACCCGCCTGCTTCAACCTATTGTCGACCCGCAGCGGATCTTTGGTCCCCACAACGATTACAGTCACCCTGCCAATTTTTTAGAGTCGGATTTTGACACCCTACTGGAGGGGCAAGTGTTTGAAAATAGACTTCCCTCTGCCATGAGTCTTTTTAAAACCGAGTTAGCTGCTGGGGATTCTTATACACTGACCTCAATAATCGGTCATATTGATTCAAAAGAAACATTGAATCAGCTAATGCCGACCATAAGCAAAGCAGAATACCTGAAAAATAAAAAGCAGGTGAGTCATACAATGATCGATGAGCTGACTGCCAAAAATCTCATCATCAGCAGCGAACCAGTTCTGGATCTCTATGTTCGCCAAAACTTTCTGGATAATGTGCTGCGCGGTGGTTTTCCCTATACACTCAAAGGCAAAAAATCCGATTCAGTTTTACATTTATTCTCACGTAGACACGGTGATCTCGAGCGAGATTATAATGACTACCGCATCACACCCACCAATTTTTCCCAGGGAAACGGTGCCTACCGGGACGTCAATCAAAATCGTCGCTCTGATCTGCTTTTTAACCCTGATGTAAAATCTGGTAATCTGGAACATTTCTACAATTTGATCCAGCTCGATGGATTCAACCCCCTGGTTATCAAAGAACTGCGGTATATAGTCAAGGATTCCGCGGCCGCCTCGCAGGTCTTAAAAGACCATGTGCCCCAGGATCGCGCTGACTCCGTGCTAGATTTCTTGAAGGAATCCAGGACTCCTGGAGAACTCCTGGTCTACCTGCATCAGAATGGTGTTGAACTTTCAACCGGTGCTGAAGCATTCTTAGGTGATCTGCTGGCCGTCTGTCACAAAATCCATGACACTGACCACGGTGAAGGCTACTGGTCTGATCATTGGACCTATAATTTGGATCTGCTGGAGAATTATCTGGCCATCTATCCCGAGAAAATTGGATACATCCTTTTTGAGAAGCAGAACTTCACATTTCACGACAGTCCCTATCTGGTGCACCCACGGGATGAGAAGTATGTCATCTGGGATGGGAAAACCATGCAATTGGAAGCCGTCTATCTTGACAAGCAAAAAGAAGCGTTGATTCACACGCGCCAACAGGATCGGAATTCTGTCCGGACTCAGTATGGTAGCGGAGTAGTCTATCATACCTTCCTTATTACCAAAATGCTCAGTCTTATCACCAACAAAATGGCTTCCCTGGACCCCTCTGGAATCGGTGTGGAGATGGAATCGGATAAACCCAACTGGTATGACGCTCTCAATGGGTTATCGGCTATCATGGGTTCCAGCCTCAGTGAAACCATGGAAATCAAACGAAATATACTTTTCCTTCTGGAGGCTATCAATGAACATGGCCACAGCGTAGCTGATTTGGAAATTTTTGAAGAGTTGGCCGAGTTCATTTCAACGCTGGCTGAAATTCTTGAGAATGACCCTGAACCCTTCAGCTTCTGGGATCAGGCTAATTCAGCCAAGGAAAAATTTCGGAGTCAGATCATTCTGGGTATTGCTGGTGTCGAAACCCGTGTGAGCATTTCTGCGCTTAAGACTTATTTGGAAGCCTGTTTGTCTAAACTTGAAACTGGGATCAACATGGCCTGGGATATGGCAGGCAAGATTCCATCAACCTATTTCAACCATGAGGTTGTGGAGCATGAACTAATTCAGGTCACTGAGGCTGATGGATCTCTCTCCACCAAGACCAATTCCAAGGGTCTGAGCTGTTTTCGGGTAAAATCGTTCAGGATTCATCATCTCCCCCATTTTCTGGAAGGTCCAGTTCATTTTCTGCGTTGCCAGCCTGAGACGTCTATTGCGCGTAAGTTGGTAGAAGACATTCGGAAGAGCGATCTTTATGACACAAAGCTTGGGATGTACAAGGTCAACGCCGTTCTCGATGACGAACCCATGGAGATTGGACGAGCAAGGGTGTTTTCCCCGGGTTGGTTTGAGAACGAATCCATCTGGCTCCATATGGAATACAAATACATGTACGAGATTCTGAGAAATGGTCTGAACGACATCTTCTTTGATGAATTTAAAAAGGTATTTATTCCGTTCCAGAAACCAGAGATCTACGGCCGCAGCATCCTGGAGAACTCCTCCTTTATTGTAAGTAGTGCCAATCCCGATAAAAGTTTGCACGGAACTGGCTTTGTGGCGCGCTTAAGTGGTGCTACAGCAGAATTCATTCAAATTTTGATGCATATGGCCATGGGTCCGAAACCCTTTGTGCTAAATAATCAGAGTGAACTGGAGTTCCAATTGCAGCCCGTGCTCCCCGGCTGGCTATTCACCACAAAGACACAACGTGTTGAAGAGGCAGGCATAAATGATTCTTTACCTTTATCCATCCCTGCCAATACGTTTAGCTTCATGTTCCTGGGTGAAATAATGGTCACCTATCACAATCCTGCCATGAAAAATACCTATGGTTCTGAGAAGGTGATTCCAAAACAATGGAAAATATTGGATAATGATGGGAACACACATCAGTTCGAGGGAAATTCCATAATCGGTAAGCTGGCCACTGAGATTCGCCAGCGTCAGGTGAGTCGTATTGATGTCACACTGGCTTGATAAGTATTAAATCGTGAGAAGTCCATCAAAAGCCTGGAGAAGTATTCATGACTAGACTGAGTTCAACTATTGGGATATTGATGGTGGTCACATGCTGCCTGATATCCTGTCAAACCAAGAAACTTATGTTGAATAAAAGTGCGCCAGCACCTTTTCCAAGGGCTGCAGACTTTCTCAGCAGCATGGAATCCGATTCAACTATTTTTGCAAAAGAATCTCCTTTCGTTGAACGAATATTCACTCCCTATCTGAATAATAAATGGATTGGCAATGGTATTTCCTATGGATGTTATCGAGAGGGCCAAGCCCCTGGCGTTAAGGGTCCCAGCGAAGCGGAAATTCTTGAGGACCTCAATATTCTGTCTCCAAAGTGGAACCTTATCCGCGTTTACGGATCCGATGATGATAGTGAACGTGTCCTAAAGGTTATTCATGAAAATCAACTCCCCATCCGCGTGATGCTGGGTATCTGGCTGGAGAACGAAACAAAGAATCCAGATCGAGAAGTGGAGAATCTGAAACAGGTGACGAAGGGGATTGAATTAGCCAATCGTTTCCCTGATGAAGTCATTGCCATCAATGTTGGGAATGAATCCCAGGTAGATTGGTCCTGGCACCACATGGAAATGAAGAATCTTATTCGTTACATTCGTGCAGTTAGAAATCTTACCAAACAGCCTGTGACTACAGCCGATGACTATAATTTCTGGAATAAGGGACACAGCATATTAGTTGCTGCAGAGATTGATTTCATGGCTTTGCACGCGTATCCCCTATGGAATGGTAAAACCCTTGAGAACGCAATGACCTGGATAGACAGTGTTTATAAAGCGGCTCAGACTTTTCATCCAGACAAAGAGATAATATTGTCTGAAACCGGCTGGGCGACGCTTTACAATCCCGAAAAAATGGGTCCCGGGGAAGAGGGCGCCCTTGTTAAAACGGAAGTTAGTATAAAAGCCCAGGAAACATTTGTTACTCAGCTCAACTCCTGGACCAACGAGAATCAGGTCACCCTTTTCCTTTTTGAAGCTTTTGATGAGCCCTGGAAAGGCGGTGGTCTTCAATCAGATCCCAGCGTGATGGAAAAGCATTGGGGTGTTTTTTACGAGAATCGTAAACCCAAATGGAAATTTTAAGTCAGTGAGAAGCAAAGAGAGCAAGCTTCCGTATAATATGACACGCTGATTCACTCTGGCTGATAGTGTTGAAAACACTATGAGGAGTCTGACCTGGATAAGAATCACAAACTAACCTGGCTAATTCAACTATTGGTATATTGGAGAATATATGTTTTTAAACAATTCAAAAAAAATAATGATACTAACATCTCTACTCGCTTTTGGGAGCATGGGCTTTGCCCAGGTTGCTCCTATTGATTTTGAGACAGAAGGACATGGTGCCACCTGGACCTGGACCCCTTTCGAGAATGATAGCAACCTACCCGTCGGCATTGTTGCCAACCCGGACCCATCCGGGATAAACACTTCGGCCACGGTGGCTTCCTATACAGCACTTGTCACAGGACAGCCCTGGGCAGGTTTTGAGTCCCTGCATGGTGCTGATATCGGATCATTCAGCTTCAATGTTAGCAACAGCACGGTGAAGATTATGGTCTATAAATCCGTCATCAGTGATGTCGGAGTAAAATTTGCCGAGGCCAATGGTGAGGCTCAACCTGAAATCAAGGTTTCCAATACCCAGATCAACCAGTGGGAAGAGCTGACCTTTGATCTTTCCGGTAACATAGGCGCTGGTATTACTGGCATCATTGATCAAATCATCATATTCCCAGACTTTGATTCTGCAGGTCGCACTACCGACAACACGGTCTACATTGACAATGTTACCTTCAGTGGCGTTGACCTCCCTCCGAGTCCATCAGCTCATGCTCCCACACCTGTAGCCCTGGCTGAAGATGTCATTTCAATCTACAGTGACCCTTATACCAATATCGCCGGAACCAACTTCTATCCTGGTTGGGGTCAAGCAACCGTTGTCTCTGAAGTGCTTGTTGAGAGTAATAACACCCTCCTCTATGCTGGATTGAATTATCAGGGTATCGAGCTGGGTAGTGCCCAGGACCTCACCGCTATGGAAAGTCTCCATGTTGATTTCTGGAGCGCAAATGCCACTTCCCTGGAAGTTTTTCTCATTAGTCCAGGCCCAGTAGAGGCAGCCTACACATTACCACTCACACTTGAGAGCTGGGTGAGTGTAGATATTCCAATGAGTTCGTTTTACCCGGTCAATCTTGCTGAAGTTTTCCAACTCAAATTTGTGGGAGCTGGTGATGTCTATCTGGATAACTTGTATTTTTATGGTGAAGGTGGCGGTCCTATGGTTGGACCCTACTCCCCTATAGACTTTGAGACAGAGGGTTACGGAGCAGACTGGACCTGGACCAGCTTTGAGAATGGTTCGAATGACCCACTGGCTATAGTCGCGAATCCAAGTGTTGGTGGCATCAATACATCTGCGACCGTGGCCTCATTCACAGCGTTGATAACAGGAGCCCCCTGGGCAGGATTCGAATCGCTTCACGGAGCTGATATTGGCCCCTTCAGTTTTGACAACTCAAATAGTATCGTCAAAATAATGGTTTACAAATCTGTGATCAGTGATGTAGGCATCAAATTCGCCGAAGCAAATGGCGATGCTCAAATTGAAGTAAAAGTAGCCAACACACTCATCAATGAATGGGAAGAATTGACCTTCAATTTGGCCTCCAGCATTGGTGCAGGTGCAACAGGTATTGTTGACCAGATCATCGTTTTCCCAGATTTCAATTTGGCGGGAAGAACAACTGACAATACTGGATATTTTGATAATATTAGTTTTTCAGCCCAGGAGATATCCACGGGACCCGCAGCCCATGCTCCAATACCCACACTAAGCGCCGAAGCTGTCAACTCAATTTTCAGTGACACATATAGCAATGTTGCTGCTACCAATTTCAATCCTAATTGGGGTCAGGCTACAGTTGTTTCTGAAGTTTCAATAGAAGGCAACAACACACTGCTATATTCAGGTCTAAATTACCAGGGTACAGAATTTGCAGCCCAGGATGTATCGGGAATGACCTATATGCACGTTGACTATTGGACTGGAAATTCCACCGAGCTGACATTCTATATTATCAGTCAGACCCCAACGGTTGACAGTGATTTTCATACCTTCGCTTTGCAAACTGAACAGTGGGTGAGTGTAGATATACCATTGACCACCTATCCAAATGTGGATCTCACAGATGTTTTCCAGTTTAAGGTCGTAGGAAATGGGACCATTTATTGGGACAATCTTTACTTCCACTCAAATACCGTTGGGATTGATACGCAAGCAGAGCTCCTTCCCCGGGGATTTGCACTTGAGCAGAATTATCCCAACCCCTTTAATCCTTCAACAACCCTTAGATTCAGTCTGGTTGCATCTGGTCTTGTGGTTCTGAATGTCTATAACATAAATGGACAAATCGTTGCAAATCTTGTCAATGATCACATGGCTTCGGGTCAACACAGCTTATCTTTTGATGCTTCTCATTTGCCCTCTGGCAGTTATTTCTATTCGTTGGCATCAGGTGGTGATTTGGCCGTAAAGAAAATGTTGCTCATTAAATAGCTCACAAGCGCTTGGATGGAATGATAGACATACTAAAAATCATGGTTAAAGGGAGCGGTATACTGTCTGTCCTCTGCCCCGTAATTGTTCTAGGACAAGCCCTCGTGATTAACGAGGTGGTCTCATCAAACCACTCAAGTGCATTTGATGAGGACGGGGATACCCCTGATTGGATAGAACTCTATAATCCGGGTTCCAGCGCCGTTGACCTCAATGGCTATGGTATTTCTGATGATTCCTCAGATCCATTTCAATTCACTTTTCGGGATGGTAGTCTACCCCCAGCCGGGCATTTATTAATTTTTGCCTCAGAGAAGGATAGACAGGGAGCCGCTATAAACTGGAATCCGGCAATCACTGCAGGTGATGACTGGAAGTACTTCCCTGGCAGTAGCGAGCCTCAAAGCAGCTGGAACAGTCTTTCTTTTGCCGATGGATCCTGGCAAACAGGTCCAACTGGCATTGGCTATGGCGATAACGATGATGCCACGGTGATCGGTCCTACCCTTTCACTGTATATGCGTAAAACCTTCCTGGTCGCTGACCCTGGCTCCGTGCAATCCCTGATGTTTCATATGGATGTAGATGATGGTTATATCGCCTATTTGAATGGGGTGGAGTTTGCCCGGCAAAATATGGGTGCTCCAGGAACTTTCAAATCCTACCAGGCAGTTTCAGATAGCTATACGGAACCCCTGTTACCCCAAAACATAGATTTATCCCCCATTCTGATTAACGACCCTGATTTGGTTCCTGGTTATAATGTGCTAGCTATACAAGTTCACAATCAGAGTAGCAGTTCATCTGACTTAACGGCGCTCCCTTTCCTATCTCTGGGACAATTTGAATCAACTGGGGAATCCTTGCCTGAATATCTCATTATCCCTGGTGATCAGCAGATTCATACAAATTTCAAACTCAGCAGTTCGGGGGAGCATATCTATCTCAGCAACCCTGAGGGTGTTCTTGTGGACAGTCTGGTGTGTCCAGCACTGACCGCCGATCTATCCTATGGTTGTGAACCTGACGGTAGCGAAGCATATCATTTTTTTTTAAATCCTACGCCAGGCAGCCAGAATTCTGGTGGATTTGCACAACTGGCCATAGCCGCTGTACCATCATTGGAACCTGGATTTTACAGTGGAAGTCGAGCCGTAGATTTTGTGGTGCCCCCGGACGGGAGTCTTTATTACTACACTCTCGATGGAAGCAGACCTGACAACACTTCGTCGCTTTATTCAGGTCCAATAGTATTAAACCAGACCAGTATTCTCCGAGTCAGGGTAAACAGTCCTGATGGTCTCCACCACCACTACTCGACTTTCAGCTATTTTATAGATGAACCCCATGAAATGTCTGTCATGTCCCTCACGTTTGATCCAGGCGCTTTTTTTGACAATGATACAGGGATATATGTGATGGGAGCTGGCGCGGATCAAAACTTCCCCTATTTTGGGTCAAATTTTTGGGAAGATTGGGAACAACCCCTTCATATAGAATATTTTGAAGATGCCCAGGATTTAAGTTTTTCCGCCCCAGGTGGCGTAAAAATATTTGGAGGGTGGAGTCGTGGTAATGCCCAACGCTCTCTGTCCTTATTTGCCCGAGGCAGCTATGGCGTCAGTGAATTCGAGTACCCCTTTTTTGCAGAGCGCGACTATGATAAATTTCAATCTCTGGTGCTTCGTAATGCTGGGAATGACTGGCAAGAATCTGGTTACCGTGACGTTTTCATGAACAGTCTGATTGCAGATAGAGCAATAGATCGACAAGCCTACCATCCTGTAGAAGTCTACTTTAATGGTGACTATTGGGGAGTCTATAACCTACGGGAAAAAATCAGTGAACATATGCTTGCAAGTTTGTGGGATATCGACTCCGACGAACTTGATCTACTGGAATTCGGCGGTTCAGTTGTGCATGGAAGCAATGGTCAATACCAGGATTTGTTGAGCTTCGTCAATTCACATACGCTAAACTCTGACACTGATTTTGAATATGTCAGAGACAGAGTTGACCTCACAAACTTTATCGAATATCAGATAGCGCAGATCTATTTTGATAATCAGGATTGGCCTGGGAATAATATTAAATTCTGGAAGTCCCGTGAACCGAGCGGTCGCTGGCGCTGGATTATTTACGATACCGATTTTGGTTTCGGGATTTGGGGTCCAAATAATTATCAAAATAATACACTGGCCTTCGCAACAAACCCCAATGGTCCCGACTGGCCCAACCCCCCCTGGTCGACTCTTTTGCTGAGAAAATTCTTGAATAATGTCAGCTTTAAGCATGAATTTATCCTAAAAGCTTCAGACATGCTCAATACGAATTTTTTACCCGCCAGGGTTACCGAAAAACTGTCCTCAGCTCGAAGTGCAATCTATAGCGGGATGAGTGATCATTTCGCACGTTGGAATCACAATAATTTCAGCCACTGGTACGATGAGTTTGCAGTCATGCAAAACTTTGGGGAGCAACGACCCTCCTACATGCGATCCCACATGCGAAGTAAATTTGGTTTGCCCCAGGAACAACCCCTTACCATTCAGGTGCAGCCTGAAAACGCTGGTGTAATCAGGGTGCACTCAGTTATCCCCCGAGAGCTTCCCTGGACAGGCTATTATTTTCCCCTTGTTCCCCTTGATGTGGAAGCCATTTCCGCAAGTGGCTACGAATTCTCACACTGGGAGAACCTGCCATCCGATGATGTATTATTGGTGCTGAATATGTCTTCACCTCTAAATCTTACGGCCGTCTTTACTGCATTACCCGGTGGGAATGCAGGCATAGTAATCAATGAAATTAACTATAATTCAGACTCTGCATCAGATTCCAAAGACTGGCTTGAATTATACAATGCCACAACGGTTCCTATCAATTTAACCGGATGGTATTTGAGTGACTCAAATGATGATAACCGGTTTCAACTAGGAAATGTCAGTCTTGAACCAGATGGCTTTCTGGTTGTAAGTAGTGATAGCCTTGCTTTCCGGCTGGTTCATGGATCGACTCCTCGCATTGTAGGCGATTTAGGGTTCAACTTTAGCAATGCTGGAGAGTTAGTCAGAATTTTTGATCCGCTTGGCAATCTGGTAGATAGTCTGAGTTACGATGACGAAGCACCCTGGCCAGCTCTGGCAGATGGTTCAGGTGCTACTCTGGAATTGGTTCATCCATCACTAGACAACGGCCTCAGTGAGAGTTGGGCGGCAAGCGAGGGTGTTGGTACACCTGGAGGCCAAAATAGTCGTTATCTGGATCCTGCGAGCGCTATTGAGGCTGAAAACCCCACCGTGCTGAAAATTCAGCGCGCATATCCAAATCCGTTTAATGCCCAAATCTCAATTTCCCTTGGCCTTCATTTAAATGTTGAATCCAGAATTCAGATTTTTGATCTACGCGGAGCACTGGTTAGAGATAGTTTTATTCCTGCAGTCGCAGCTGGCCAATACACCTTTGTATGGGACGGAAAAACGAATATGGGGAGGGACTGTGCATCGGGGATGTATATCGTCAGAGTTTCCCAATCTGCGCTATCGAATAGTATGAAAATCGCTTTATTACGGTAGCACTTACCATGAAATATATTTGCCTGCCACTGTTATTTCCCATAGTTCTGATGCTCACCTTTTGTGGCTGTGATAAACCCCTTGCCTCTCAAAAACCAGCTTCTTTTGTACCGGAAACGGATCCCTTTTTTCAAAACAGCAAGCTGACCCGATCTATAAACCTGGGAAATATGCTCGAAGCCCCTGCAGAGGGTGAATGGGGTCTAAGTTTACAAGCAGAATATTTTTCCATCATCGCCAAGGCAGGATTCACTGGAATACGCCTGCCAGTTCGCTGGTCTGCTCATGCAGACACTGTTGCCCCGTATGCCCTCGATCCTGCTTTTCTGGCCCGGGTAGATTGGGCGATTGATCAGGCCTTTCAACAGAATCTGGCCATTGTGGTAAATACTCATCATTATGTGGAGATGATGACCGCACCTACTGAGCATCTTCCACGACTTCTTGGAATCTGGGGGCAATTAGCAAGCCATTTTGTGGATCGTTCTGATAACCTGATTCTGGAACTTTTTAACGAACCCAATGAAGCCTTTAGCTCAGATTTGTGGAATAACTATCTACTACAAATCATTGACACGATACGCGTTTTTGACAGCACCAGAACTCTGATGGTAGGAACAGCTCCCTGGGGAGGTATCGATGGACTTGAAAATCTCGAGCTCCCTGAAGATTCAAATCTTATCGTCACTGTACATTATTATAATCCTTTCCACTTCACTCATCAGGGTGCTGAATGGTCAGAAGGCGCAGATGCCTGGCTAGGAACTCTCTGGGGCACTCAAGCAGGGGATTTCAGTGCTCTTCAATACGATTTCCAACGGATCAAATCCTGGTCTCTAGATCATAACCGAGCCATCAATATTGGCGAGTTTGGAGCCTATCGCAGGGCTGATATGACTTCGAGAGTCATTTGGACCCGGAGTGTAGTCACCCTCAGTGAAGACCTTGGTTTTAGTTGGAGTTATTGGGAGTTTGCATCAGGATTTGGTGCTTATGATCTTGGGAATGGAGAGTGGAACGAGTTGCTCTCGGCACTGATTCAGAATTGAATATTTAAGATTGAACTTTGCTAACCGCAGAGCGCAGAGCACACAGAGATTTTTGTATGCACCCCCGCTGAACCCATCGAAAAAGAGACTTTCAGACTTTTAACTTTGCTAACCGCAGAGAGCGCAGAGCACGCAGAGATTTTTGTATCCGCCCCTGCTGAACCCATCGGAAAAGCGACTTTTGACACGTCTTGTCAAACTATGGCTGACACTGGAAACCTGGATTACCAAAGGCAGCGAATCTTCCAACTTCTTCCAAACCTCCAAACCTCCAAACTTTACTAATTCCTACTCACTCAGCCTAACTGTCCCAAATCGGGAAGGCGATTGATAGGCGTTGTCTCGGGTTCCCCACCAGGCCAGTTTGGCATTCCTTGTAGTGCCATCATTGTCGTTCACGTGAATATCCAAACCGAGATATTCATGGGTTTCTCCAAGCGGATCAATGCTGTTCCAGGGGATGGCCAATTCCATCTGATATCCGTCGGCCAGACGTTTTTGCCGGACTTGAACACCGCTGATGATTGGTCCAATGCTTGATGTCATTACAGCCTCATCCAGAATATAGCGGAGTTGGAATTCATCCTTCCCATAAAATGGGGATTTGCTGTTATCAGTGTCCAGATAGAGTTCGATGCCATCTTTCATATGATCCACGGCCGAGTTTGTACTGAGGCTATCATCAAAGACCCTCACGAAAAAATAGAGGTTTTCTGTATCAAATATCAATGATGACCAAGCACTTAAATCAGAATCAGATGACACAGACCCGGTTATGACATGCTCCAGATTTAAGCGGGGAACAGATTCCCAGACTGCATCCATTTCACCATCGACAAGGGGTCCCTCCTGGCTTTGGTTGAGTGTGATTCCAGCAAACGGTTTAGTCGTTACCTGGACGGATATACTTTTCACAGTGCCCTTGGTATTCGAGGCAGTGACATTATAAATTCCAGGGATGTTAGCTGCTGCAAAATTATGCAAATACAACTCATAACTAGTTGCACCACTTATTGAAGTATTATCTCTATACCATTGATACTCTAGGGGGTAGCCAGATATCTTTGCGCGTAATACAGCACTATACCCAAGCTCAACTAGTTGATCTTCTGGTTGTCGAATAATTACAGGGGCTTTGATTTCCAGGGTCTGGACATAGGCTGATGGATCCAGAGGATGGAGGGATGCCACCATGTCAGGCAAAATTTCACAATTGACAGAATTGGTCATGCGGGCTTGCTTGAAAAGCCATCTTCTGGCCTGCCATTTGGATGGTTTCTTACCACTGCCATTCCAATAATCCAGAATCTTTTCAAACCCCGCTGTCCTGTGAATACTCCAGGGCTGACGACTGAGCTCAAATTTTTTATGGGTCCACCAATTCCAACCAATATTAGCTGCTGCTAAAAATCGGGTAGACCTTTTGTATAATTCCCAGGGTGGATCCTGCTCCCCAGTCTCCCCATGCCATAATGGAATATCATACTTTTGGCGCAGATTATCCCAGCGCTGAATCCCATTCTGACTATTGCTGGGAGGATAGGAATGAAAAGCCAGAACCAGATGCGCGTCCCAATCCAATGGCTCAAGTAGTGAGAAGTCCTGTGCCCAGTCATCGCCTTCGACAAAAATGATTCCAGTTTTGTCTGTCTCCCGAATGACTTGGGTTAGGAGAACGTATAGCTCCCTGAGCATTCCTGGGTCCACATCAGGATAGCGGGTCAAAAGGGGTTCATTTAAAAGGTCATAGCCAACAATACATTTTTTGTCAGCATATCTTTTGGTGATCGTATCCCAAAGATCTATGGTCAGGGGCCAGTATATGCTCTTTTGAGTCCACAGGCGAGCCTCACCATCACTATCTGAAATATTCTCCGCATTCTGGCCACCAGGCGCTCCGTGGAGATCCCAGATCACACCCATGCCTATTTCTTCACACCAATCCACAAAGTCATCCAGGAATTGAAAATTATGTTCATCATAGCTAAAGGGTGGCGTTGAAGGTTGGCCAGCTCGCGGCTGGATCATGGAAGCAAGCAGAGGCACTCTGAGGGTATTCACACCCCAGGATTTCATATTGGTTACATCTTCCCGGGTGACAAAATTTTTATGATAGACATCCCAGAATTTTTGCGCCTGTCTTGGGCCAATCAGTTCCTCGATGGCGGCTTCAAATTGTCTCGGACGATCTAGCTTTCGTATTCCCCACATGTATCCTTCAGGGAGCAGCCAACCCCCAAGCCCGATGCCTCTGAGTTGAACTATTTCACCGGTCTCCTGATTGATCACATTCTGACCCTGGGTCGTGTAGTAGGCTTCAGCTGGTTTGTTGATTCCCAGCAGGATAAACAAAATGGCGAGTTTCAGCAAAGTAGTGTTTTTCAACTTGGACATTTTCAACTTCCCAATTTAACTATTCAAGTAAAAATAAATGATCGATGCAGGCTTATCTAAGGAGCGTCGCTTTAAAAACGGGTTGAATACTGCCTGTCTGTGGAACAATAAAGTAAACTCCGCTGGGCAGGTCATTTGACCTTTGATCGGTTCCGTCCCAAATCAATTCAACCATTCCATTTTCGCCAGCTTTCGTTATTAAACTCTTTATTTGACGACCCTGGATATTAATGATTGAAACCTGGAGATGTCCCGGGGATTCAACTCTGAATCTCAAGGTCTGGTTAGGGTTAAAGGGGTTTGGGAAAGCGTGTGTCACCTGGAAGTTTTCAGGTGCTTCGATATCGGTCCACCCGGTTTGAGTATCCATCCAATCCAGCCGTGATGTGATCCAATCTTTGAGAAAATTCAGTTCATTCTCATAGGTACCACCGACATATGCATTGGGCCAGACCCACTCATTGAGCACGGGCCAAACTTCGAAATTGCGATCTCGGGCAGCTCCCATTTCGGCAACCATGGAATCAACCAGGGTCATAATATGTTCCTGGCTCAAAACATTCTGCCGCAATTCCTGCCAACGCATGTTAAAGGCGGATTTGAAGGTAACATCATCCCAGATCAGATACCACCAGAAGGGGATGGCCCAGGGGTCGCCCTGGAAATCTGTATCAAAATACCAGCCGATCGGATTGCCACCATCGTAGTAATTGGCATTCCCAAAAGCGAGATTAAAATCCCAGACTGGCCCAGTGTGGAGGCGATCATCATTGCTGTCTTTATCTTTATAAATAAAGGAGCTTAATCGAAAACCATCCACATTTTTTGCGAATTCCTGCATAATGGCATAATCCAAGAATTGATCCCAATCGATTTTGTCGTAATAGCCCTCCACAGGATCGAGATAGGATCCATCTGCAAACATTCGCTCAAAGTCGCTCATATAATTTTGAATGTAAGCGATTTGCTCATCAGCGATATCCGCGTATTTAGGATAGTGATATTGGTAATACACCCCACCATAACCGGGCAGGCCAGGTTCGGAAAACCATCTATCTGTTTCAACACCAGCCCATTTATCAACTTTGATGATATAGCCACCGGTGAGATCATCGCCGTCAATCTCATCTGGATCCAATTTGGCGATGTCTATCCGGTTACTATCGCGCTTGATTTTTTCCATCAGGACGTAGACACCCTGATAGATTCCGTTAAGCACCAATTCAAAATATTTTGTGCGACTTGCATAGTTTCCAGTTTCACGTGCCAGTGTGTACACAAGGGCGTTTCTGAGCAGGGTTTTATCTGAGTAGGGCGCGTGTAAAATCCAGTCACTCTCCTCGGGAAATCCTAACAATTCAACCTTCAAATCGTCGCCAAGATTGTCCCGGGTTTCCATGGCATACTGCTTTTTGGCATACATTTGAGAAGAAGCGCCCCGGACTTCAATCCCAATGTGACCATCATAACCCGTAAAGGGATCCGTCAGATGATTCGCCTGGCCCGGACCATTATCAATAACGCCCATAAAGGCATGAATCTTGGGCTCATTGGGGATGGATTGGCCCTGCGTGTCGATGATTATGATGGGAAGCAGGGATGAAGTAAACAAGAAGGGTGCGATAAACCAATCAGGGACAGGACTAAAGGGATTCGATGCGTCTGATATACCGAAAGTAAGCCAGAAAAGCCCGGTCAAATCACTGGATGAGGTCGACGTATTCTGAACTTGAATGGCCAATACATTTTCACCGTTTTGGAGCGTATTTTGAACAAGTAATGCGTCGATAACTTGCATTTCCATGGGAAGTCCCTGATAACCAACGGCTTCATGCCCGGCACTGGTGCCGGCATTATGACCGACAAAGCTGCCTGGATTACCCATATTGGGACTACGATGAATCTCAGCGCCATTCAAATACGCAATAAAACCATCATCGTAATCAAAATGGAGCAAAGCAGCTTCAAGAATATTGGTGTCTATGATCTGAAAAGATTTTCGCAGATAAAGTGCTGAGCAGCTCGGAATGATTGTGGCATCATCTGAATCACCGTAGCCGATTCCACCAGGACCAACCAGCCAAACAGAATCATCAAATGGAATAGTCATCCAGTCACTGGGTGGTTCTTGATTTCCAATAAAATAGTGCCAGTCATCCCCCGCGAAAACAGCAGTCTCCCAATGGTCTTGAGACCAGGCGATGTTTAACAGAATGAATAAACTCAGAATAGATCTAATCATGAATATTTTGCCCTGCCCATAGTCATTCGCCTCCCATGTGTTTCAGAGATGAATTTAGCAGAGACATCTCCCATTCTTAGCTATAATTGAGGACTTGGTCCCATTAACGGGGGTTTCTATTAATTAAAAGGAGGCATGTTTTTACCAGGCATAGGCTTCAGGGGCATGTCCACCGGGACCCGGCCAGATTGCATCCAGGCTTTTTTGATCTTCATCACTGAGCTCAACCTCTAGCGCCTGGAGCGCATCTGTCAATTGGTCCATGGTTCGGGGACCAATAATAGGTGCGGTGACAGCCGGTCTACTTAAAAGCCAGGCCAGAGCCACTTGTCCCGGTGGTTTGGACAATTCAGCGCAATACTTTTCATAGCGTTGGATTTGATCAAGGTGTTTCTGGATAAGCTCTTTCCGTGAATCCTCCTGGCGGCGGAGCGTATCTGTTGAAGTAAGCACGCCACCCAGCAATCCACCTCCAAGGGGACTCCAGGGGATCAGCCCTACGCCATATTCCAGACAGGCTGGGACCAGCTCCAGTTCAATTGCCCTGGTGTTCAGATTATAGAGACTTTGTTCAGAAACCAGACCCATAAAATGGCGACTTTTGGCTTCATATTGGGCTTTAACAATGTCAATGGCAGCAAAATTACTGCTACCCACATAGAGCACTTTCCCCTGCTGGACCAGAACTTCCATAGCCTGCCAGATTTCATCCCAGGGCGTGGATCGATCAACGTGATGCATTTGGTAGAGATCAATATGGTCAGTCTTGAGACGTTTCAAACTGGCGTCACAAGCCTGTATGATATGATAGGCAGATAGTCCGCGATCGTTTACGCCCTTCCCCATACTGCCATAAACCTTGGTAGCCAGAACGATTTTATCCCGTCTCCCACCTTGTTCCAGCCAACGACCAATGATTTTTTCGGTAATTCCCTCACCAATTTTCCAGCCATAGACATCTGCTGTATCGATAAAGTTCAGTCCTTGATCGAGTGCATGATCCAATATGGCGAAACTATCTATTTCGGTGGTGTGAGGGCCGAAATTCATGGTGCCCAGGCATAATCTGCTGACTTTTAGCCCGCTTCTTCCGAGATTGGTATATTTCATTTATTAGCTCCTGTAAAAGGGTGATTAGTTAGCCGTAGCTTAATTATTTGTGATGGATTTAAAAGCTATTTGATCAACATCATGTTATTCTGAGACATTCGCTATTGAAAATCTGTGGATATTGGAAGGGGTTTTGTAAAATGCGTAGTGACGTAAGGCGGCGTTTAACTCTTGCTAAGTAAAAGGGTCACCATCCTAGCGGAACCTCTCGGCTAGATTTATCGATTAATGAAGGTAAGAAGTCGCTTACAGTGTGTGGGCAAATAACAAATAAATACTGAAGGTCAGTGTCCCAGCCAAACCGGTTGCTGCCAGGGCTGTCAACATACTACTGATTTTTGTATCGTGAGTTCTCATTTTATTTCTCCTTTGATGAAGTCAGTTATTAACATGGCACACCCTATTTCAATCTCTATACCAATTATTTCAATAGCTGTTTAACTGTTTTATATACAGTATTTTATATGGATTAATAATTTGTGATTGGAAAGCGAAGGGCTATTCACTTTGATCTAATATTATATCAAATAAATATATCTAAATTGAGCGCGTATGTCGGTTTATGGATTGTGATTCTGAACGCTGTAATGCTGAGAGCTGATCAAGCGCTATTCATTTTTACCTATAGTAAATATCATCTGGCCAGAACAAGAAGTCCAACGGCAGCACCGGTCATGTTCATCGATCAACACCAAGTTTCATTTCGAATTTATTGACAAAGGGATACATTTTAGCTCAACGGTGAATGATGGTGATTAACGAAGAGCACATCCATGCATTTTTGGGGGGTGTCCTGGGATAAACAGAAAAGTCCCTGATAACATTATTATCAAGGACTTAAGTGGTGTAGCAGGTCGCGGATTTGAACCGCCGACAACTTACTTATGAAGTCCACCAACGTGTATCGCAGCTGGCGTATTTACATTTATTTACGACTATCATGGAAATTGCGTATACGCTATAAAACTTTGCGAATGCTTCACTGTGAAAACTCAACCTAATATTTGATCATATTTGTTGCTGAGTAAAATCAATCTCTCTTTGGATATTAAAGCTCAAAAACCACTTACACTCGACCCACTCCTTGCAAGAAAGGATGCAGTCAATTTTAACAATTTGATATTATAATGCTTAGGGTATTTGCAGGAAAAGGCAGCCTACCCGATTGGGGGCCACCGGTTATGCTGTAAAGAATGGATTAAAAGTAGATGGTTTGGTGAATCTCAAAAGGCTTCGGCATTGGAATCATCAAGATGGTTCCATATTATTAGCACATCTAAGGATTTAGAGGGTACTACGACGAGCGTTTCCCGTATATAAACACATTACTTAACTCTCTTTCATATTAATAATGCACCTACATATTCTTCTAAATATCACTAAAAATCTCTAACAATATATGTCAAGACTATTTGTGAGACTCCGTTTACCATACTCGTTATGGATCCAACTGACTCAGGGATACAGGCTAGTTAATCGCGAATTGTTTGACTGAATTCCAAATTTATGACTACTCTTTGACACTGCCCAACATGATGCCCTCAATGTAGAATTTCTGTAACGCCATAAAAACCACGATCACTGGCAGGACAGTGAGCACGGCACCTGCCATCATCAATTCCGTATCCTGGGCGTGTTCACCAGAAAGATTGGCCATTGCTACGGGAAGTGTGTACATGTTCTCACGGGTCATGATGATAAGCGGCCACATGAAATCATTCCAGGTACCCATGAAAGTAAATAATCCCAGTGTGACAAGGATGGGCTTGGCCAGCGGGAGAACAATCCGCCAGTATATTTGAAAATCTGTGGCACCATCTAAGCGAGCCGCTTCAATGAGCGAATCAGGAAGCGAATTTATATACTGACGGATAAGGAAGATGCCAAAAATACTGGCCATCCCAGGAATAATGACCCCCAGATAGCTGTTAATCAAGCCCATCTGATTCATCATCAAAAACAGTGGCAGCATGGTTACCTGTGCGGGGATGATCATCGCTGCGAGCAGAAGTTTGAATAAACTTTCTTTTCCCGGGAAATGGAATTTGGCAAAGGCAAAGCCAGCCATGGAATTCACCAGCAACGAAAGACCGGTTATACTGACTGATAGAATCAGGCTATTAAGGAAGTTGCGCGCAATATTCATAGACTTAAACAAGCGTAGATAATGCTCCAGGCTAAATGATTCTGGAATAAAGCGCGGTGGAAATTGGTTGGCTCCTCCCTGAGGCATGAAAGATGCGGACACCATCCAAACAAAAGGGATCAGTGTTATCAGGGCAATAGCTACAGCCAGGATGTGTATCAGAATTTTATTTACATTCACGTTCTACACTCCGCTGTAATGTTTTTGGAGTCTCAACTGGACCAGGGTTGCCATAAAAAGTATGAGGAATAGCACAAATGCCAGAGCAGCGGAATAACCCATTCGCCACCAGCGGAAACCTTCCTGATACATGAGTAGAACAATGCTAAGCGTTGCGTTCATAGGACCGCCCTGAGTCATGACATAAGGTTCAGCAAAGAGCTGGAAATAGCCGATGATGGTAATAATAGATACAAATACCGTTGTCGGCATAAGCATGGGGATGGTGATGTGGATTAATTCCTGCCATTTCCCTGCGCCATCTATGCGAGCGGATTCATACAGTTCTGGTGGAATATTCTGCAATCCTGCAATAAAGATAATCATGTTGTATCCAAAATTCTTCCACACTGCCATGATAATGAGTGCCAGCATAGCCCATTTTGGATTCCCGAGCCAATCCACTGTACTCATACCCAGTAGACCCAACAGATAGTTCACCAGTCCAAACGAGGGATGATAGATGTAACGCCACACAACGGCCACGGCGACAAGGGTGGTAACCACCGGGAGGAAGTAGGCTAGTCTGAACAGGGACATAAAGCGAATGAGTTTGGAATTTAGCAGCAAGGCCGTGCCAAGAGAAACCAGCAAAGATAGGGGCACGCCAACAAACACGAAATAAAGGGTATTGCGCATTGCTTTCCAGAAAAGTGGATCGCTTAATAAATTTTTATAATTTTCAAGTCCCACAAATCGTGCATTAGAGCTATCGGCCAGGGAATAAATATCGAAGTCGGTGAAACTCATTAAAAATGAAGCCAGCACAGGAATAAAGAAAAATACAGCGATGAGCAAGAGCGCTGGAGCAAGAAAAAGTGCCGGACTCATCCAGACTTTGTAAAAACGCTGCGATTTCATGTGATCTTCAGTTCCATCAGTTCTCACTTATCTCGTGATAGTAGCCAGCGACGCTTTTCAAGAATTTTGTTTACATCTTTATCCAGCAGGTCCATCGCTTCTTTAGCTGTCCATTGTCCAAAGACTACATACTCAAGATATTGCTGCATTTTCATGGCTATCTGTTCCCACTCTGGTACCTGTGGCGTCTTTTTTACTGATTCGAGTTGACGAAAAAAAGCTGCTGTTGGTCTCTTCCCGGACAACGCCATTGAAGTCCAGCTTTCCAGACGGCCTGGCAGGTCTCCGGTTTGTCTATAAAATTCGGATTGCACGTCTGGTCGCGATAGATATTCGATCCAATCCCAGGCAATATCTTTATGCTTGGAGGAGCGAAAAATGACCAGGGATGAACCACCAGCAAGAGACAGTCCGGGATACTCTTCAGCCCTGAGAGCAGGCAAAGGGGCAGTGTCCCAGTCATCCTGCATTTCGGCAGGCAGTCTGCGGGTCATCTCCCCGATATTCCAGGGACCACTGATGTACATCGCGAAGATAGCTTCCTGGAACCCCTGATAAACGTTGTTCACCTCAGTCATGCCTTTCGGTGCAAGCCCCTCTTGGAAAAATTGATCATAAATTTCAAGACCGCGCAGGAATTCCGCACCTGAGAAAGCACCAAAGCTGGCCTGCTCCCTGAGTATCTCTGAGCCCTGCTGTATCCCTAGCACAATGGGAACCGACCATTCATTCAAAGGGAGAATTATTCCATATTTGGAATGCCCGCCCTTGATCAGCAACCTGGAAATTTCAAGCATTTCGTCCCAGGTTTCGGGAGGTCTTTCCCAACCGATTTTGGCAAGCAAATCACGTCGATAGAAGAGAACACGTGTATCAACGTACCAGGGAATCCCATAGAGATTTTCTTCAATTCGATTGGTTTCCCAGATACCAGAAAAATAAGAATCTGGCGAAATATTAATCGATGAATCCAGTCTTTGATCCAAATCTTCAAGGGCGTTCAACACCACAAATTCCGGGATCCAGGTGTTGCCCAATTGACAGATATCCGGCAACGAATTCCCGGCATAAGCGGTGAGGAGTTTCTCATGAGCTGCTGTCCATGGAATATTCTGCGCGATGACGTGAACGCCGGGATTCTCAGCTTCAAACTCGGTAACAAATTCACGAACCTTGTCTCCCTCAGCCCCAAAAGCCCAGAAGTCCAAGGTGATCGTTTTCTCACCCCCACTTTGGCTGCAGGATATGCTCATGAGCGTGAGGACACCGGTCAGGACCAGTTTGGCAAGCAGGTTCCCTGAATTCAAACGCCTCATGCTGCCTGAACTTTCATCGAATCAGCAGCAACTTCCCGAATTCATGCTTTGAAGCACCTTCAAGTTGAAACAAATACATCCCGCTGGCCACGTCGCCACCACGGTCGTTTGTTGCATCCCAATAAATCATGCCTGGACCTGTCCCCTGCTGCTGTCCATGGTGATATATTTCGTGACCCAGTACATTGTAGATTATCAGATTTACAGTGCCGACCTGCGGAGTTTCGAAGCGAATCCCGACGCGACTGTTGAATGGATTGGGATAGGTGCTCAGCAGACGAAAATCCTGTGCCACGACCACGTTTTCATTTTCAGGTTGAATCCCAAGTGTTGTATCAGGAATAAATCCCATGGATTCCAGTGCTGGTGCGATTTCGGGGTTGGCCATGAATTGATTCCAAATCAAGTGGCTGCGATAGTTTTCAATCATCACTATGATCGGTCCCTGGTCAATGGCCAGATAAGAACTGGAATACCAGTCCTGTGATTCATTAAAGGCATCGTAAAAACCAAAGGGTCCGAATATTCTTTCGCCATGATCTGCATAAAAATGATGAAGTGCTGCCATAGACTCTGTGGGTGTGAATGGAAAACTTGAGAGAGCAGCCGTGGGTGTGATGGTTCCGTTGTCGCGATCCAAAGTTGGTTCGTGAGCCAGGTAGCCAAAGGGATCATCACTGGCTGTAAGTCCCCAACAATTCTCTCCATAGCCTACATATCCCCCTGGATTATCCATACACCAAGCCCGGTTGATGAGCGTATGGTTCCGGTTGTTAAAATAATAGTTGGTATGACTATCCTTAAGACCGCGGGGATCAAAACCAAGATAGGAGTAATGCGCAAAGAACAGGGGTCCACCATATGGCCAGCCTACGTCAAGAGGAATTCCGTAATAACTGTTGCCATTGTCATAAGCGGGTGAGGATGCAAATCCATCTTCCCAAAGTTCAGCTGGTAAACCATGGGTGGGTGAAGCAACTGCCAGCATGTATACTATCCCGGTTTCGTTGGGTCCCTGAAGGGCAAAATTCATGGCCCATTCATGATTGGGCGACCAGTGCCAGTAGAGAAAGTTGTTTGTCGGTGTTCGCCTGTACCAATCCCACTCCACACCTTCCCACAGGGTCGTCGCCAGGCTTACCAGAGACTGCTCGACCGGATCATCGCCATTGAAATAATTTCGGGCTGCCAGGATTCCTTGAACCAGGAAAGCAGTTTCTACCAGATCACCACCATCATCGTACTGGCTGAACGGAATCACAGCTCCTGTTGTGCCATTCATCCAATGGGACCAGGCACCATGGAAGCGATCTGCCGTCTCAAGAAATTGAAACATTTCAAGGAGTCTGGCGGCGGCTTCAGCCCGGGTGATAAATCCTCGCTCCGCTCCAACAACGATGGCCATAATGCCAAAACCGGTTCCACCGCTGGTCACGGTTTCACTATTCCCCTGTGATCGCTCAAGAGCCATCTTTGAGACGGGATGGGCATAATCCCAGAAATATCTGAATGTGGATCGCTGAACCATGTCCAGAAAAGCCTCGTTATCCAGCGTTTGGGTACTCACCTGAACGCTTTCGGATAGGTCGGATTCGTTATAGCTTCCATCAAGCGCGGAAACTTTATAGAAACCAGAGACACCCGATTCACCCAGGAAATGGTTAAAGAAAGGAATATCCTTCTGGGTGTATCCCACTAGAAAGTAGCTTCCACCCCAGTTACTACGATAAATTCGATATCCGGCTACATCTTCATCCTCCACCGGCGTCCAGCTCAAATCCACATGCAGGTCATAACCTGTTGCGAGGAGATTTTCAGGAATAGCTGGTGCAGTTGTATCGCTCTCACCGAAGGATGTCATGCGTATTTCATCAAGAAACAGTGTATGCTCACTGGCGTCGGCTGAACTTTGCCCATAAAAGATCGTTTTGATGGATGACATATTTGCGTTGCCGGAGACTGCATAGAAAGTATCCAGGGGCATTGAAAACAACTGCCATTGTCCGGTGAAGATGGAATCCGCGTAGGCTCCCATATTCACTGTACCGGTTTTTTGGCCTCCTGTATCCTCCAGATAAATTTTGGGTAGATCATCCACTGGCAGTAGGCCATCTGAATAGATCCAGAAGGTGAGGAGATCCTTGGTGCTGAGGTCATGTCCCGGCCAACCAATTTCTGCCACTGCAGCGCCCCAGTTACCTCCCGATTGGCTGGTCCAATGGAGCCGTAAACTATTATTCCCCTGGAATACTGTCGCTTCATCCACTGGAAATTTCTCACCGATGCGTTCCAAAACGCTGGGAGCGTTCACAAAGCACCAGCTTGGATCGTAAGACGTAGATGTTGGACTGTCGTCAAAAAAAACAAAATCCTCAGCCTGGGCGAACTCCGCCGTGATGCTCAGGGTCAATATGATAGTCAGCAGTAATGTTTTCATGGTCATCTCCCTCCCTTGGTAAGATGAATAGTGGTATGTAGTTCTACTCTATATATTTTTGATCCATGGCTTCGGGGAAAAAATGTTCAGCTGCAATGATTTCCAATACACGCTTCATTTCTCCAACTTGTTTGAAAGTCAGGGACAGCGACCCTGTATTCAAATAATTATTGATTGACAGTAGAATCATCCCCTGGTCAAGAGCGAGGTATTTCTTGGCCACTTCTCCCGTTTTAGGGTTTACGCTGTCAAAAAACCCATACTTTCCTCGGATCTTAAAATTCTTTTCCAGCATTTCTAGATTCTCCACAATCCAGCGAGGTGCAAAACTTAATGCCAGAATACTGGCATGGGGTGTCACAATATCTTCACGACTCCCCTCCTTATGGCTCCCAATTGCTGAGACCCCAAAGACATCATAGCCACCATCTGGTGTCGCACTTGGACTCATGCCCCAGACTTGATATCCCAGGTGGTTCAGGGCATAATCCCTGTGAATGGCCACGATCCGCTTATCGTTCTCCCCCAGCCCCAGGGGTGCATCGCTTCGTTCGTCCACAAATAGCGTTGGCATAAGATATTCAAACATGCTCCCGCCCCAGGATGGCAAAATCGGCAAAGAGTCTTCATCCACCTTCGCAGGAAACCCTGAGTTTACTCGTGGAGGAATGCTAGCGACTTCAGCTTCAGCGGGATGTCGCCCTTCCCTGCGGACGGATGACAACGGCGAAACCAATCGCTTGGACGGGTCATGTAACGCTGACCTCGGGTTCAGTCGGGGGGCTCCATAGAGGTAATAGCCACTGCTAAAGCTTTTTTGCTGCCCAAATTGTTGCGAGAATTGATGGGGTGAACCCTGTTGATCCACAGAATCGGGTAATACGCGATAAAGTTGGGTCCAATGGCTTTCAGGTACCTGCTGCCAGGCAAGTGCCAGATAACTCACAATCCTGCTCTCGCTACACAGCATTCCATAGTGATAAGGTGAGAATACTTCTTGCTCTCGATCATAACCCAGATAGAATTGTCCAAGCGCTGGATCAAAAAGCCAGGCGAAATCAACGCCGCTTAAAATGTTCTGACAACTGTTCTTCAATTCTGGGTATTTGACGGAAATTGCAGCCACGCTGGCATACAACCAGGCAGCATCGACGCTAGATACATACTGGCGCGTGACCTTCATAGCAGGAATGTTGTACCAGTTAAGATGAAATCCGCGATAACGTTCCATTTTCTGCAAGGAACTCAATGTATGACTCAGATAATCCAGGGCTTTCTCATGAGAAATAAATTCCAAATCTTCAGCAGCAGCCACACAAACCAGATATAGACCTATATTTGTCGCCGATGTGTAATCGGAAGACTCAAAATCTCTGGCATTAAGATTGTCCGGTATCAAACCAGTGGCACTATCAACGAATGTGGTGAAGAAATTCCAGGTATCCTCAGCCAGTATTCTGAGATAAAGGCTATCCTGGCTAGAAATCTGTTGGAGTTCTGGTGATGCCAAATGTGAATCATTATGCGGATTGGATTCCGCTCGGGATGAAGGAGCTACGCAGCTTGCAACCAGCTGCAAGATCAATGTGATAATGATTTTTACAGGAATAAATTTCTTTGGCATAATTGAGCCCAAATCAACCCCTCCCGAGTAGGACTTTTTTTTCTAACATCACATGGTCACATGCACCAGACATGTATTTGTCTGTTGAGGTGGGATTATGTTTCCTTGAATGATCAAACCATCAACTTTGATCTCCGTGACACCAGATTTGCGATGCTTGGGATTAGTTATTTTGATGGTGTAGACTGTTCCTCTGAATTTTCTTGTAATGGAATATTGCTTCCATTCCGCTGGAATCGCAGG
>JABMOT010000157.1 GCA_013202385.1 Fidelibacterota bacterium | reverse complement strand
AGACTGCTTTGGGTCTCTCAGATCTGAAATTAACGCACTCTTCCTATCTTACGCTGTAATCTGTGTATATCCGTGGCTACAAACAAAAGAGGCCGCCTCATGTTCTGAGACAGCCCCTTTTTTATTTTAAAAAAAAATATAGCCCCGCTTCGATTAGCATCGTTTTCTAATCCAAAATATTCATGCATCCGCGATTCGGTGAAATATTCAAATGTGCTTTCCGGATAGTCTTGTGATGATTGAAATTTCCGCTTTTCCCGTGGACCCTGCAGGATAAATTAAACACACATGGCAGTCAGAGGAATAGGTAGTGATATAGTGGAAGTCAATCGAATCAGTCGGCTGCGGGAAAGCTATGGCAGTCGATTTCTGAAGCGCGTTTTTACGCGCGGAGAAACAGCCTACTGTGAATCTAAAGAACACCCCGAAATCCACTTCGCCGGTCGTTTTGCTGCGAAAGAGGCCATTGCCAAAGCCGTTTATCAGAGCGGCTATGATAAAATTATCCCTTTCTCAGATATTGAAATTCTAAATGATGCAGAAGGGAGACCACAGGTCTCGCTCTTAACTCAAATTCGTGGAAATTGTCTCGTGACTATTTCACATGAGCATTCCATGGCCATCGCCTTCGCCATATTGGAGTACTGAGCTCTTGCAATCTTTCCTTTCAATGGCAGCCAACCGGGCTGTCGATGAATACGCTATTAATTCATGTGGAATTTCAGGCGTAGAGCTGATGAGAAATGCTGGCCTGTCTGCCGTGGACAGCATGGCTCATTACGGCTATCTCACAGACGCTCCCAGTGTGCTCGTCCTCACGGGTCATGGAAATAATGGTGGGGATGGCTATGTCATCGCATCTACCCTGGCAAAGCGAGGAATTTCGGTGATCCTCATCAGTGTGGTTGAGGAAATAAAAATATCAGGCGCTGCCCTCCTCCACTTCAAAACTTTGAAAAAAGAGGGTGTCATTGTTCAGGTTTGGAAAAATACCCTGGAACAAAGAGGTCAAATTCAGGAAGCTGATGTCATCGTTGATGCCCTTCTCGGTACAGGTATTTCCGGCGACCTGCGCCTACCCTATGCAGATATTATTCAACTGTGTAATCATAGCAGCGCACCTATCGTGTCCATAGACATCCCCTCTGGTGTAAGCGGTGATCTTGGTATGGTTCTGGAACCGTGCATTCAGGCAGCGCTCACCATTAGCATGGGTTTTGGCAAACAAGGGTGTCTGTTTGAGCCAGCCCGTAGCCACTGCGGAAAGACTGTTATTGTAGATATTGGCTTTCCAGAGGACAGTCTTACCCATATTGAGGGACAAGAACTTGCTCTGATAGATTCAGATGATTTTCCAACTGGCCTGCTCACCAGACCAATAGATACACACAAATATTCGGCAGGCAAAGTGTACATAATCGCCGGATCTCCTGGATTTACGGGAGCTGCCCTGCTATCCGCCAAAGCTGCCTTAAGATCAGGGGCTGGTCTCGTCAGGCTGGCTTTGCCAAAGTCCCTCGGTATTATTGCTGAAATGAATTCGTTGGAAACAATTGTTGACTATCTTCCAGAAACTGCTGCTCAAAGTTTTTCTCGTGAAGCATTAGCTGCACTTGAATCAGGGTGTCAGTGGGCTGATTCTGTCGTCTTGGGTCCTGGGATTGGTCGTAACTCCGAAACCCAAAGTTTGGTGATCGAACTTATCAAAACCATTGATAAACCTCTGGTGATAGATGCTGATGCACTATTCTCCATCGTAAATAATCCGCAAGTTCTTCAAAGTAGACAAGCACCCACACTGATCACGCCTCACGGGGGGGAATTCAATCGTTTGATTGCAGCTGGTCATGGTAACAGCCCTAACTGGCAGGACGCGCTTAAGTTTGCCATTGAAAATCAGGTATGCGTTTTATTAAAAGGGGCACCCTCTATCCTGGCATATCCAAGCGGTGAAGTTATAGTTAATTCAAGTGGAAATCCCGGAATGGCAACAGCGGGAAGTGGCGATGTGCTGAGTGGAATCTGCGCCTCTCTCTGGGCACAATGGCCTGATGTGCAGGCTATATTAAATTTCGCAATGTACATACATGGCAGGGCGGCTGACACCGCTAAAGCCGAAAAAGGGGTCTTGGGTTTGATTGCAGGTGATATTGTGGAATTTTTACCGAACGCGTTGAAGGAGTATGGTGGGATACCGACTTAAATATTTTGCCCCTGCAGTTGTGTATGTGGTGGTCATTGTGCTGCTATCCAGTTTGGATCAACGATTTGTCCGAAATTATTCCTGGGGTATCGAAGATTTTCTTCTCCATGCAACGGAATATCATTTTTACGGGGTTACCTTGATCTGGGCAATTTTGAGAGAGAAACCCTGGCTGGAATTAAGATCATCCTATCGCTTGGCAGTCAGTATTGGAGCTATTTCGGCAATCGCGGATGAGATTTATCAGTCTTTTGTCCCGACCCGCTACTCCACAATGGAAGATGTAGTCGCAGATATTTTTGGGGTTATTCTTTCCATAATTACCTTTTCACTGATCATGAAAATTCCTGGGTTGGAACGATTTAGACGCCATGCTTAAAAGTTTGCATATTGAAAACTTCGCCATCGTAGACGAAGCGAATGTCAGCTTTGATATGGGCCTCAATGTTATTACTGGTGAAACCGGTGTAGGTAAATCTCTCATCGTCGATGCACTTAGCATTGCCCTTGGTGAAAGAGCATTCAAGGATTTTATTCGAGACGGCTATCCAAGTGCAGTTGTTGAAGCAGTTTTTGAAGTAAAACGTTCTGATCTGTCCAAACTTTCCAGCTTCGCTCTCGATGCTGGCACCATTATGGTAAAGCGGGAGATCAGATTACAGGGCAACTCCAAAGTTTGGATAAATGGCCAATCCCGTAGCGTGCAGGAGTTAAAGGAATTGGGAGATCTGCTTGTAGACCTCCATGGGCAGCATGAGCATCAATATCTGCTAAATGAAGATCATCACATTGACTTTTTGGATCAATATGCTGAGACAGCTAATCTGAAAATGGATGTCGTTGAGACATTTCAGCGATTAGCAGCAACACACCGAGAGTTGAAAGAAAGAGAAAAGTCAACTGCGGCGAGACATGAGCAATTCCAATTATTTGCCTTCCAGTTACAGGAGCTGAATGAAGTTAATCCTCAACCCGATGAATTGGACGAACTGGAAAAAGAACGCCGTATCCTGGAAAATGCCCTGAGTATCAGCGAACAGGTAGCAGTATTGTTAAAGGAGACCGAATCAGCAGATGGGTCTGCCATTGAACGTTTGAATAAAATTATCAAGCAACTGGGAGCATTAAGCGATTACACATCGAACGCTGCCTCCTTTTTGCCTGAAGCCCTCGCTGCCCGGGTCACGCTCCAGAGCATCGCCGATTTTGCCTCTGAATTTGAAAAAGAAATACTCTCTGATCCCCAGAGGTTGGTTAAGATAGAATCACGTATTAAAGTTTTGGGACGTCTGTGCCAGAAATACAACCGTAACTACTCTGAACTTTTGACCTATTGGAATGAGATTCGAGCGCGACTGGAAAAACAAGAAGATCCAGATTGGAGCAGAGCAGAACTGCTAAAATCTCAAATGAAGGCTGAAAAAGAATACGCAAGAGCCTGTAGCCAGCTGAGTAAGCAAAGGGACAAAGAAGCTAAAATTCTCGCCACTGCTATCGTTGAAAAATTGGTGCATCTGGGAATACCTAGTGCGCGTTTTCAAATTGAAGTTACGCAGGAGCCGAGTTCAGAGGGTTGGGTTGAGATCGATGGGGAAAAATTTAAGGGCGATATCACGGGTATGGACAAAGTTATCTTCTGGATGCAGGCAAATCCTGGAGAGCCTCTGCGCCCCCTCGCCAGAACCGCTTCAGGAGGGGAGATGAGCCGTATCATGTTGGCCATCAAATCTTCCATGTCTGGTAAGGATGGAATTGGAACCGTGATCTTTGATGAGATTGATACGGGTATATCCGGTCGAATTGCCCGTGTTGTGGGTGGGGAACTCAAAAAATTGGGTCATCATCATCAATTGATAAGCATTACTCATCTTCCCCAAATTGCCAGCCTTGCGGATAGTCATTTTCGCGTCGAGAAACACATTATCAATGGACGTACGGTTACACGGGTGAAACGTCTGGACGAAAACGAACGTATTAATGAGATTGCCACACTCATTGGAGATGGCGCACCAGGTGAGGTCACACGCCTGGCAGCAATAGAATTACTCAACCAGGAGGATTAATTAAAATGCGCCTTAACCAACTTATACTTATCCTGGCAACGACTATTATGGTCTCATGCTCAAATGAAACTCCTGATAATATGGAGTTGAGTGATCCGGGCTTTGGAATCGTTGCTTCCAGTATTGATTCTCGTTCAGAGGGTGTGGATATTCCAGTATTGTTAAAATCAGCTGAGGTGATCAAGGGAATTCAATTCACATTGAGTTGGGACCCTGAGATTGGCCAAGTGATTCAGCCCAAACTCTCTGACATGAACCCCGGTTTTACTGTTTCAGCCAGTGATGGCGCAGAGGGTCAGATGAAGGTTCTCATCTTCAGCATGACCGGGGATGTATTGCAAACAAATGATTTGGAACTTATGACCATCCCTGTCAGAATAATTGATCTTAATGCTGATCTATTCAATCTCTCGTTTAAAGATGTTATTTTTGCCGGACCCAATGCCACATCCTATAGCATCCCCATCACACATGCCAAACTGAGGATCAAACGCAAATGAAATTTATCGACTTACGCTCTGATACAGTTACGCGACCAACGGCAGGCATGCGGAAAGTCATGTATGCTGCGGAGGTCGGAGATGATGTCTATGGTGAAGATCAGTTGGTAAACAAGCTTCAGGCGAGAGTTGCTGAAATGCTGGGGAAGGAAGCAGGTCTTTTTGTCCCCTCAGGAACAATGAGCAACCAATTGGCAATCCGTAGCCATACTCAACCTGGCGATGAAGTAATTTGTGAGTACGACTCTCACATCTTTAACTATGAAGGTGGTGCTCCTGCCATGCTTAGCGGTGTCCAAGTTCATCCGCTTCATGGGGATCATGGGATATTGGCGTCAGAGCAAATCGCTACGGCATTGCGACCTAAAGACCATCATTATGCCCAATCCCGGCTGATCACGTTAGAAAACACTCATAATCGTGCGGGTGGGGTAGTGTATCCTGTTTCCGTAATTGAGCGCGTTGGTGATTTTGCCCGGGAGAATAATCTGCTCATGCACATGGATGGAGCCCGGCTGATGAATGCCGTCATTGCAAGTGGCATTGACCCGGCCGCCTACGCCGAGCCTTTCAATTCAGTAAGTCTATGCCTTTCTAAAGGATTAGGTGCTCCAGTGGGCTCAATTTTAGCGGGAGATAGCGCTTTTATTGATCGAGCACATCGTTTCCGGAAATTATTTGGTGGGGGCATGCGTCAGGTTGGTAGTCTGGCTGCAGCTGGTTTGTATGCTCTGGATCACCATATTGAACGTTTAGCCGAAGATCATCATCGAGCAAAAATGTTAGCCTCAACTTGTCTGGAATTGGGAGTTCTGGAAAACGATATATCCTGGACTCAAACAAATATTGTACTCCTGACTTTCCCCAGGGGGAATACTGCTCAAATTTCACGCGAATTAAAGACCATCGGCATGCTTGTTTCGGTCGTAAACGATCATCGAATTCGATTAGTGACTCATCTAGATTTTGATGATGCAGAGCTCAATCGGGCAAAAGATATCCTAAAAAGAGTGTTAGGTTAAACCATGAAAAAGAAAATCGTTATTGTCGGAGCCGGGAGTGTCGGGTTTTATCTGGCTAAAACCCTGGCCGAAATGGGCAATGACATTAGCATTATTGATATAGATCCCGAGAAAGTCCATAGGGCCAAACAAGAATTGGATGCCCTGGTTATCGAAGGACATGGAGCCCAATCCAACACGCTTGAAGAAGCACAGGTGAGGACAGCCGATTTATTTCTTGCCGTTACCAGGATCGATGAAATCAATATTGTGGCTTCAATGAAAGCCAAAAAAATGAACCCGGCTGCAAAAATTCTTGCCCGAGTCAGAAGTGGTGATTATCAAAAAGCAGATTCGCTGCTTAACCTGGCGGAATTAGGTATTGAGCGAGTAATAAACCCAGAGCAAATTGCAGCTCGGGAAATACAACACCTCATCCAACACGCCACAGCACAGGAAATCATGACTTATAATCATGGTAGTGTTTATATGGTTGCGCTGACGCCAACGGACACCTGTGATCTTATGCATAAATCGCTCCGTGAACTCGGGCAAACTTATGCTGAACTGCCTTTTAGAACCGTGGCAATTGATCGTGATGGCACGACTATTATACCCATGGGTGATCATGTTTTTCTGCCTGGCGACAAAATCTTTGTGGTTTGTCTCAAGGATAAGCTTAAAGAAATGTATCGCCTGTGTGGTTTTAAGCAGAAAAAAACAATCAAAACTGTTTTGATCATGGGTGCTGGCAAATTGGGTCGGTTGGTCGCGCAAAATCTAAAGGACCAATTCAGTGTCCGTCTGGTTGACCATCGCCAGGATAAGCTCCTCAAGGCAGCGAAAGAATTGCCTGATGTGCTTCTCCTTCACGCAGATGGACTGGATATCGATTTTCTTGAGAGCGAAGGGATTGGTGATTTTGACGCTTTAATAACAGTAACAGATGATGAAACTACCAATCTATTTGCAGGACTCCTCGCCAAGCAAAAAGGGGTCGCCAAGGTAATCGTGCATATCAATTCACCTGATTACCTACCCCTTGTGAAGGGTCTGGGTATTAACTCAGTAGTAAGTAAGAACCTATCAACGGCAGACGCCTTTATGCGTTATGTGGTCCGAGGGCAGGTACATTCTGTGATGATGCTGGAAGGGATAGATACTGAGGTAATCGAACTGTCCCCGGCAATCGGGAGTAAAATTGTAGGCGTCCCCTTGGAGGATGTTGATTTTCCCAATGATGCGGTTATCGGTGGGATTATTCATCCAAACGGCGAGGAGATAGCTACTGGAAAGAGTGTCATTTCGGTAGGTGATCGCGCCATCGTATTCGCCAGAGGATCCAGAGTGAGTGATGTCGAAGCATTATTCAACTAAACGGTTTAGTCTAATACCAACACTAAACGTGTTGGCAGCACTCACACTCTTCATTGGTTTGTCCATGGGTGTGTCTCTGCTGGTTTCCCTGGCTTATGGAGATGGAGACAGCACTGCCTTATTCCAAGCCATGATCATCACTTTAGTAATCGGTGGCCTCGGATACCTTGTGACCCGCCACTCCCATGTTTTAGCTCCACGCCAGGTTTTTCTAAGCGTGAGCTTAAGCTGGGTCTCTGCATCCTTGTTTGGGGCTTTGCCCATGTATTTTGCCACGGATTTATCCTATGTTGATTGCTTTTTTGAGGCCATGTCAGGCTTCACCACCACTGGAGCATCCATACTCACAAATATTGAAACCTTACCTCACGGCATCTTGTTCTGGAGAAGTTTTACCCATTGGCTGGGTGGTATGGGCATTATCGTTTTTACGGTGACCGTCATGCCCCTGGCAGGGAAAAGTGGGACGCTCCTTTTTGCCGCAGAAGCGCCTGGCCCCGTCAGTGATAAGATTACCCCAAGAATTTCAGAAACCGCAAAACTTCTATATCTCGTATATGCAATTATTTCAGTGGCAGAATTTATTCTTTTATGGATTGGACCTATGGACTGGTTTGATTCTGCCTGCCATACTTTTGGCACCATGGCTACCGGTGGATTCTCGACTAAAAATGCCTCAGTTGCCTATTTCCAAAGCGCTTACGTCGAATGGGTCATTATCGTGTTTATGATACTGGCAGGTACCAATTTCTCGCTCCACTATTTTGGCTTACAGGGGAAGTTGATGCGTTATTTGAAAAGCAGGGAATGGCAGTTTTGGATGAGCATTCTTGGAATGGCAATTATTGTCATACTTCTTGATCTCTATTTCTCTCCATTTTACCACTCCGATACCGGGGCTATCCAGGCACTGAAGGCCGAGCCCATTCGTCAAGTGGCCTTTCAGGTTGTGTCCATGCTAACCACTACAGGCTTTGCAACGGCTGACTTTGAGCAATGGTCGTATTACGCTCAATTTGCACTGTTTGGGCTTATGTTTGTGGGCGGTATGGCTGGGTCGACAGGTGGAGGGATAAAAGCCATTCGTATTTTACTATTCACAAAGATGGCGATCACAGAATTGCGTCGAATGATTCATCCTAGGGCTTTCCTACCCATCAAGCTGCAGAATCAATTTGTTGATGATGACGCTATTAGAAACACGACCACTTTTTTACTCTTTTTCATGGTCATTTTTGTGGGATTTGCTTTTTTTCTTACTGCTTTTGGGCATGATTTAGTCACAAGTGCTACAGCCGCAGTATCAATGTTGTGCAATATTGGCCCTGGGTTAGCCGATGTGGGTCCTACAGACAACTATTCATTTTTTAGTGATGTTGAGAAGTGGTCGATGGCATTTGTAATGATGCTGGGTCGTTTGGAAGTACTTACAGTGGTAGTCCTTTTTAATCGGCATTTTTGGAGGCCATAATGGATTTTGTCAAGTTTGAGATTAGAGAACAAATTGCCTACGTCACCATTGATCGACAAACCAAGCTAAATGCCCTAAATAAGGCTGTTTTAGATGAACTGGAACAGTGCTTCCTGGACATCAAGAAAAATACTGAAATCCGGGTTGTTATATTGACGGGTGCTGGTGAAAAAGCCTTCGTCGCAGGAGCGGATATCAATCAATTCCCTTCAATGACTCCAGAAGAAGCATACACATTTTCAAAACGGGGTCAGGCGATATTTTCACTTATCGAATCAAGCAGAAAACCAGTCATCGCCGCTGTGAATGGCTTTGCTTTGGGTGGGGGATGTGAGCTGGCCATGGCGTGTCATCTACGCTACGCCTCAGAAAATGCTGTATTTGGTCAGCCCGAGGTAAAACTTGGTGTCATTGCTGGTTTTGGTGGCACCCAGCGACTACCCCGTATCGTGGGGACGGGTCACGCTCTGGAAATGCTTCTAACTGGGAAGATGATTAAAGCAAAAAAGGCTGCTGAGATTGGTTTGGTAAATGATGTTTTTCCGCTCTCAGAGTTAATGAGCCGCGTAGAGGAGATCGCAGGTGTTATGCTTCAACAAGCCCCCCAGTCCCAAGCGTTTACCCTCAGGGCTGTGAATGGCGGTGTGGAGCTCCCCCTGGAGAATGGCTTGGACTTGGAAGCATCAGCATTTCAGGACGTTTTTAGAACTGAAGATCGCGTCGAGGGTGCCAGGGCATTTCTGGATCATCGACTTCCTGAGTTTAAAAACAAGTAAATAGGCTTAATAATTTTATGTCAACAAACAAACATCGCTTCGTATTATACGCTCAGAACCGCTTGCATCCCCTGGGGAGCAAAACGGCCAACGGGATCCTACTTTTTCGAACCAGCGAAGTACAGGTAATCGTCGACGCCAGTCAGGCCGGCAAAACGGCTGAGGACGTATTGGGCTACGGAGGTCAAATTCCTATTGTTGCTCATATCTCAGAAGCGCTTCAATATCAACCAGATACGCTGGTTATTGGTATCGCTCCTATTGGTGGCGCCGTCGATATGAGCTGGATTCCGGAGTTAAGAATTGCTCTGGATGCTGGAATTGCGGTCTGGGCGGGTTTGCATCAATTCTTGGCGGACGTCGAAGCCTTAAAACCCTATAAGCGTCTTATCTGGGATGTTCGTAGACCACCGCCAAACCTGAAAATAGCCGGCGGTCACTGGCGGGAAAGAAAATCAAAAGTGATTCTTACGGTGGGTTCTGATTCAAATGTGGGGAAAATGACAACAGCACTAACACTGCAACAACATTTGAAGTCTATGGGTGTGGACTCTGTCTTTGTCGGCACTGGACAAACTGGAATCATGATCTCAGGACGGGGAGTCGCTGTTGATGCAGTGATCTCCGATTTTGTTAACGGCGCCATCGAAGCAGAAATCGATAAAGTGGATGGACAAGCACCGCTTATTCTAGTTGAAGGCCAGGGAGCAATAACCCATATGGGATATAGCGGTGTCACTTTGGGATTGATCCACGGTTCTATGCCCGATGCAATTATTCTGGCCCACCAGCCCAGCCGCCTGAAAGACGATTATGGTCACCCTCTGCCTGACTTAAAAACCGTAATTAATCTTCACCAAGCCCTATTAAATCCTTTTAAACCTACAAAAGTCCTCGGCATCAATTTGTACTCTAAAGACCTCAGTCTTGAGGAGAGTCAGCTTGCGTGCCAGAACATTTATAAAAATATTGGCTTACCTGTCGAAGATATGGTTCGAGCTCCTAAAAGGATTATCGCAGAGAATGTGGCTCGGACACTCTTTCCAGAAGTTTTAGCATAAATATATTGGGGAATTAAAATGTCTTTATCCTTAAAATGGACTATGAAGCGGATCACGACCAAGTTCGAATTTAAAATCGCAAGAAGTGCCGAGAGTTACTATGATGTGGTGATTCTCGAGCTCAGCGATGGTTATTTTACTGCTTATGGTGAGGCGGCTCCGTCCAAACGCTACGAAAAGGGACCGGATGCCATTTTAGCATTGCTGAAATCAAAGGAGCAGCAGATTCTCGCCTTGTCTCTGGAGGATCATGAAAATCGCCAGACTGATTTGGAACGCCTGTTCCCCGAGAGTTACTCACTCCAGTCAGCTGTGGATATTGCCTTTTGGGATCTTTATGGACAACGATCTGGGCAGGCACTCTGGCAAATATTTGGTGCACAGAAAAATATGGTAGCTTCTTCATACACGATTGGCATATCAGATCTCGAAATAATTCCAGAGAAGTTGAAGGAAGCTGCACCATATGCTTTATTAAAGATCAAATTGGGGACTGATTATGATCACGAAATAATGCGAGCGATCAGGTCTCAGACTGATAAAGTACTGCGTGTGGACGTAAATGAAGGCTGGAAAACCCTGGATGATGCCAAGCGGGGCGCAGAATGGTTGGCTGGGGAAAACGTCGAATTTCTGGAACAACCCATGCCAGCACAGCAATTGGATGATATTGCAAAATTACGGGAATTTTCGCAACTCCCATTGGTTGCCGATGAGAATTCTGTTCGGCCAGAGGATATTCCTGGTCTCGTAGGCGCCTATGATGGTATTAACATTAAATTGATGAAATGTGGCGGACTTACCAATGCCCGCAAGATGGTTGAACTGGCCCATAAACATCAGTTTGACATTATGCTGGGGTGTATGGTTGAAACGTCGATTGGTATTTCTGCCATGTCCCAACTGGGCTCCTTTGCCCGCTGGCTGGATCTGGATGGCAATGTTCTGCTGGCCCATGATCCCTTTGTAGGCGTTGGTAACGAAGCTGGGAAAATCATCCTTTCAGACATGCCGGGACTGGGTGTTGAACCAAGATTATAAACCCTGTTTCCTGTCTTGCACTTTATCGGGCTCAGAGGAGAATCAATACATTTTTAATGAAGAAAATCCTAAGCGGAAGCTGATCAGGAGTCAACATTGGGTATAAAGTCAAAAATCGCCATGATTGGGATAGTGAGTATAGTTTTTTGGACTTGCAGTACACATTCACAAATTTCTACCTCGCTTCCCAGGCAGGCTGTCATGCGTAACGCCCAACAAGAAGTGGCTTACCAGATAGATGCTTTATTAAACCAGGCACCGACTGATATGGGTTGGTGGGGAGTGAAGATTCAATATGCCACTTCGGGAGAGGTCATTTATGAACGGAATTCGGCGAAAATGTTCACGCCCGCCTCCAATATGAAAATGTACACAACTGCGGCGGCGCTTTGCCTCCTCACTCCACAGTATAAATATAAGACTGATTTTGTGACTACTGGATCGATTGATGAGCAGGGGGTTCTTTCTGGTGATTTGATCATCCAGGGCAGTGGTGACCCTTCATGGTCTTGGCGTTTCTATGACAAAAATTATGATTCTGTCATGGTCTGTTTTGTTGATTCACTGAAAGCCAGGGGTATTAAAACAATTAACGGCACTATTATTGGCGATGACAATGTATTCGATGATCAAGCCCTAGGTTATGGCTGGTCCTGGGACGATGAGACATACTATTATGCAGCCCAAATATCTGGACTTTCTTATAGCGAAAACTTAATTGACTATAGGCTGACGCCAGATTCTTTGCATATCGGCAATCCTGTGATCGTTGAGGGGTATCCTAAGACGTCATATATGAATCTGCGAAACGATCTTATTACTGTAAGTAGTGATACTTCAATTAAATGGGACTATAACCGCGAGCGGGAAACAAACAACGCGCGGATGAACGGCGGTTATCGCATCCAAAACGGCATCGTTGAAAAAGGCATTACCATTCACAATCCCACCCTTTTTACAGTTCATGTTTTAAAAGAACGTCTGGAAGAGGCAGGCATTTCGGTGGCTGGCACACCGGTTGATGCAGATGATTTGCCTGACTCTCTGGATTACAGCAAGACCACCACTTTATTTAGCTATTATTCGCACCCGATGTCCGATATCATTTCGAAGGTAAATCGTGACAGCCAGAATTTGATTGCAGAAACACTTCAAAAAACACTTGGGGCAGAATTCGGAGAAATAGGCTCTTCACGGGAAGGTCGCAAAGTTCAGATGCAGCTCTATGATTCGTTGGGGATGGACACCCAAAATCTGCAATTGCGTGACGGTTCAGGCCTTTCCAGGCATAATCTTGTTTCACCCAATACTTCAATATCCCTGCTCCAGTTGATGTGGGATCATCCTTATCGAAGCTATTACATTGAATCCTTTCCCTTGTCAGGTGTAACAGGAACCCTCAGAAAGCGGGCCCTGGGAAGTAGTGCTGAAGGTAATGTGAGAGCCAAAACAGGCTACATCGGTTACGCACGGTCATTGAGTGGTTATACCTGGACCCAATCTGGGGAACCCATAATCTTCTCCATTATGATCAATCATTACACCATACCCACCAGTAAAGTAAATGACCTACAGGATAAAATCGTAGTCTTACTCTCAGATATGGATTAAGTAGATGCAGATTAAAAGGATTAGCCATATTGCCGTTGCCACTTCTGATTCAGAGCAGAGTCGTGTGCTTTATGAGGATATTTTAGGACTGAACAACAGTGGATCTGAACTCGTCAAACGAGAGGAGGTCAACACGCATTTTTTTGAGCTTGGAGAATCCAGTATCGAAATTCTGGAGCCACTTTCAGAGGATTCACCTGTTGGAAAATTTCTGAAAAAACGCGGTCCTGGTCTCCATCATATTGCACTTGAAGTAGAAGGGTTGGATGCCTACGTGATCAAGTTGAAAGCGGCGGGAATTCACCTGCTTAGCGAAGAGCCACAATTGGGAGCCCACAGAATGCGTATCATTTTTATCCACCCAAAATCGGCTGGTGGTGTCCTTGTTGAGCTGTGTGAAAAGGTTTAAGATCCTTGATAATTGCCATTTTATAAATATTGATCAGCAACGAAACGGGTAATAAAACTCAAGCATTCCCACTCCTTCCTTTTAGATTTTCCCCATGACCGCCACAGTAGCACCTTATCTAGCGAAACTTAAGGATTTACCGATCCAACCCGGTGTCTATTTTTATTACGATAAAAGCGGGAAAATTATCTATATCGGTAAGGCCAAGGTGCTTCGGAATCGGGTCAAATCTTATTTCACAGGTACGCCGGATAGTCCTAAAACTGCACGCCTCGTAGAACGCATCTGGGATCTCCAGACTCTGGTTACCCGAACTGAAGTCGAGGCATTGCTAACAGAAGCCAATCTTATCAAGCAGCATCGTCCCCGCTTCAATATTGATCTCCGAGATGACAAAACCTTCCCATACATTCGCATCACCAATGAAGATTACCCCCAAGTCTTTGTAGAACGGAATATTGTTAAGGATGGATCGATTTATTATGGTCCATATACCAATGTCAAAGGACTCAGGGCCGCCCTGTCTGTCATCAAGCGTATCTTTACCATCCGCAGCTGTCATTACCGTATGGATGATGAATCGGTGGCAGCAAAAAAAGTTCAACTCTGTTTGGATTATCATATCGGTAAGTGCGATGGACCTTGTCAGGGTCTGGTCAGCAAGCAGGAATATGCGGAAATGATTTACAAAGTTGAAGATTTTCTTAAGGGTCGCACAGACAATGTCGACGACTATCTGGATTCAAAAATGCAGGCAGCAGCAAAAAACATGGAATACGAATTTGCTGCCCGCCACCGTGATCAGTTGGAAGCAGTCAGATCTTACGTAAGTCGCCAGCGCCTAAGAACGAGCGATTTTGAGGATCGGGATGTGCTGGGAGTGGCCCGACAGGATAATCTCACCTGTGGAATTTTGATCCGTATCCGGGCTGGAAAACTTATCGGGAAAGAACAATTTCGATTTCGCGGCACAGAGGATGAAAATTTGCCCAGTATATTGAGTCGAATGATTACCCGGGTTTATGAAAATGCCTCCTTTATTCCCCGCGAAATACTGGTCCCAGATCAAATAGCAGATATTGATATGATCACGGCCTGGCTTAAAGATGTATCAGGAGCCAAGATCAATTTTGGTATTCCCCAGATTGGGGAGAAGAAGACCCTCTTAGATCTTGCTGAACGGAATGCTGAGCTGGTCCTGAAAGATTGGGCATTGGAGCAGGCTCAAAGAGTAGAAATTGTACCCAAAATGGTTCGTGCACTTCAGGAAGATCTGAATCTGAATGCACCACCACGGAGGATCGATGGTTTTGACATTTCTCACCTTGGGGGAACTGAAACCGTGGCTTCCATGGTTTGCTTTATCGATGGAAAACCTGCGAAAAAAGAATATCGCAAATATCAGATAAAGACCGTGACAGGGATTGATGATTTTGCCAGCATGAAGGAAGTCATTCATCGTCGTTATACACGGATGAAAGCTGAAGGTCTTCCTGAACCAGACCTGATTCTCGTGGATGGAGGGAAGGGGCAACTCAGTGCGGCTGTTGAGGTCATGGAGCGACTCGGCTTAGCGAGAATCCCCCTCCTTGGACTGGCAAAGCGTTTGGAGGAAGTTTTTCTTCCAGGTGAGTCACTCTCTCTGGGAATTCCAAAGACCAGCCCGTCAATTATTATGTTGCGACGGATTCGTGATGAAGCCCATCGTTTTGCTATTACCTTCCAAAGGAAACGTAGGGGAAAAGCCATGGTCCACTCCGTTCTGGATGATATCGAGGGAATTGGCCAAAGCAGGCGCATCGCGTTGATTCAATACTTTAGATCTTTGAAAAATTTGAAAAATGCCAGTATTGATGAAATTGCCCACGTTCCCGGAATTTCTCAAACCATGGCAACTCGAATCAAAGCAGCGTTAAACTAGCGCTGCCTTAATAATTTTGCCAAAGATGATTACAAAGTATCGATCAAATAGTATTCAATAAACTTTATATAGATGAGGAACTCTCATGGTTTTTGATTTTACAGAAAAGGAAAAGGGGATTCAGCCACGCACAATCTGGTGCCTGGGCCGAAACTATGCCAAACATGCTGAGGAATTGGGGAATACAGTAGAAGCGCGCCCCCTGGTTTTCCAGAAGGGTTTAAACGCCTTGTCGCCGTTGAGCGCGACCCACACCTTATTTCGTGATCATGGAGAGGTCCACTATGAAACAGAAATAATCGTGCTCATGGATCGAAATGATAAAGGATCATTTATCACCGGGATTGGACTGGGACTGGATCTGACCCTAAGGGATCTTCAGAATGAACTGAAGGCTTCAGGGAAGCCCTGGACCCTGGCAAAATCCTTTGACGGAGCCGCCATCGTCTCTCGCTTTATCTCCATAAAGGAAATTCCTTTATTGAACCAGATCCGCTTCACCATGGTGCTCAATCAAGAGGTTCGCCAACGGGGAGATAGCAGTCAGATGATATTACCCTTGGAAAAGATTCCTGCTTACCTGGAGGAATATACTGACTTGCAACCCGGCGATCTTATCTTCACCGGAACACCAGAAGGCGTCGGCACCCTCAAACCTGGTGATGAGGTGAGCCTGGACCTGGCTGGTCATCACATGGGAACTGTAAGGTTTAGTTAAGGACTCAACCCCTATCCAGGTGAATATTTGAAAGTGTCATGCTTAGCGGAGTCGAAGCTTAATCAAAAGCAATAATGCCCGATCGCTCTACCCCGATGGAAATGACTGTGAAGCAGTGAGTTTTAAATTAAAGAAAGATGTAAATCAATTTCATGACCCCAACCAAACAACCCAAAGTTCGCGTTCGATTCGCACCAAGTCCTACCGGCTATCTCCATATTGGTGGCGTACGCACCGCATTATTCAATTGGCTTTTTGCCCGACAGCATGGTGGGAAATTTATTTTACGTGTCGATGATACTGATCAAGCACGAAACGTAACAACGGCTTTGAAGCCCATTATGGATGGATTTAAATGGCTGGGACTTGATTGGGATGAGGGTCCAGATATAGGCGGTCCTCACGCACCCTATTTTCAATCGAAGCGATTAGATATTTATCATAGTGCCGTGGATAAACTGCTGAAAAGCGGTCATGCCTACAAAGACTATTCACGTGCCGATGAATTCGCAGCAGAACGACAAGCGGCCGAAAAGGAAAAATGTCAATTCACATATACCCGCACATGGATGGCTGAGTCCAAGGCTGATGAGCGTCGTTTTGAATCTGATGGCCGGGACTACGTCGTACGTTTGAAAATGCCCCGTGAAGGAAAATGCGAATTTCATGATATAATACGTGGTCCCATGTCCTTTGAGTGGGCAGGGGAGCAAGATCATGTTATTCAGAGACAGGATGGCTCTTGCCTCTACCATCTTACCAGTGTGGTTGATGATTTCGAGTTTGAAATCAGTCACGTGATCCGCGCCATAGAACACCTTCCCAACACACCTCGCCAAATATTCATTGGTCAGAGTTTGGGATTAGATTTACCACTTTTTGCCCACCTACCCTTTGTGGCGGAACCGGGTAGTTCAAATAAGTTGAGTAAACGAAAACTTGACAAATATTTGAAGCATCGAGATTTCAAAGTCTTGTATGACCATGGGGAAAAGATCGCCCAGCAAATTGGTTTTCCAGCTTCTCCAGAGACTTTCAATCCTGTTATCGTGGACTTTTATCGTGAGATTGGATTCCTACCCGACGCCATTCTAAACTATCTCCTCCTCCTGGGTTGGTCATTAGATGATCGGACTGAGGATTTCAGCCGAGAGGCTATGATCAGGGATTTTACACTGGAAAGAATTAACAAATCGCCAGCGAGTTTTGATCCTCAAAAATTGACTGCTGTTCAGAGTCGCTATATGTGGCGTTTACCCATGGACGAGAAACTTGAAATGGTCCTGCCTTTCCTTGAAAAAGCTGGTATGCTGCAGTTACCTGTTACTGATGAAACCAGAATCAGGGTAAAAGCTGTGATTGAGGCTGCCAACGAACGTATCTCCTTTGCAGGTGACATCCTGGATTATCAAGAGTTTTTTCAGGCTGATGAAAATATCAGCTATAACGAAAAAGACTTTCACAAACGCCTGGTTGATGCCCATGCTCAACGTGAGCTGCTTGTCAAATACAGATCGGCCCTTGCAGGTGTTTCAGATTTCTCTGCAGGAAACATGGAGGCGTACATGCACGCCTTCTTAGAACAGGAGGAGGTGGGAATGGGTATGCTTGTCCATGCTGTTCGTGTTTCGCTCACTGGAAAGGGCGTGGGATTCGGACTGTTTGAGATTATGGCAATTCTGGGGAAAGACAGCTGCATGAATCGCATTGACCGGGCACTTATAGCGGCAAGCGGACAACCCTAAGCATTTCCCAACAATCAATAAATTCAGCATGGCGATAGCGTTGACGTTTATGTATGTTATTTGCTGATTTATTTTTATAAAAAAGAGTTTAGATCGCGAATAGCAGGACTGAGGAAAGTATGGTTGAAAATGTAAATCTGGGAAAGGGTGAAGACCAAGCTTCAACACCCGAGAAGCATATTAATTTTGTCGAGGAGATCATTAATGGCCATCTAAAATCCGGTCGTTTTGGTCAAATCGTCCATACCCGTTTTCCACCAGAACCCAATGGCTATTTGCATATCGGTCATGCCAAATCTATAGCCCTTAACTTCAGTCTTGCAGAAAAGTACGGGGGTTTGTGCAATCTCCGTTTTGATGATACCAATCCCAGCAAGGAAGAGTCAGAATATGTCGATTCCATCAAAGCGGACATAAAGTGGTTGGGTTTTGATTGGGAGGATCGTGAGTATTACGCGTCGGATTATTTTGAACAGCTCTATGCATGGGCAGTCAAATTGATCAAAGCTGGGTTGGCCTATGTTTGTGAACTTAGCGCTGAGGAAGGCAGGGAATACCGAGGCACTCTCACTGAGCCAGGGAAGCACAGCCCCTATCGGAATCGCAGTATTAAAGAAAATCTTGACCTTTTCGCTGGGATGCGCGCCGGAGCGTTTCCTGATGGGAGCAAAACGCTGAAAGCCAAAATCGATATGGCTCATCCAAATTTTACCATGCGGGATCCTGTGATTTATAGAATATTGCATGATCATCACCATCGCACGGGAGATAAATGGTGTATCTATCCCATGTACGATTTTACCCATGGCCAGTCTGATTCTCTTGAAGGTATTACCCAGTCGATCTGTACTTTGGAGTTCGAAAATCATCGCCCGCTCTATGATTGGTTCTGTGAAAAACTAGAGATCCACCACCCGCAACAAATTGAGTTTGCCCGCCTGAATTTGACTTATATGGTGATGAGTAAACGTAAATTCCTGACACTGGTAAATGAGGGTCATGTGAGCGGTTGGGATGATCCAAGAATGCCCACCATTTCTGGTTTGAGACGTCGAGGTTACACACCAGAATCAATCCGCAAATTTTGTGAATATATTGGAGTTTCAAAAAATAACAGTGTGGTTGATGTCACCATTCTGGAGAATCATGTTCGTGAGCATTTGAACGCAGTTGCCCCCCGGGTTATGGCAGTCCTCAAGCCACTCAAAGTGGTCATCGAAAATTATCCAGCAGATAAAATTGAGAATCTTGAGGCTGTGAACAATCCCGAAGATGAAACTGCTGGAAATCGCATCGTCCCCTTCACACGAGAGCTTTACATCGACCACGATGATTTCATGGAAGTTCCCGTCAAAAAATATTTTCGTTTGGCTCCGGGAACGGAGGTCAGATTGCGTTACGCCTACATCATCAAGTGTGAATCCGCTATCAGGGATGAAGCAGGCAATATCGTTGAACTTCGCTGTAGCATTGATCTTGATACCTTGGGGAAGCAGCCTTTGGACCGTCGTGTGAAAGGGGTAATTCATTGGGTCTCCGCCGATCATGCAATCGATGCTCAAGTGCGTCTCTACGACCGGCTCTTCAGTGTAGAACATCCGGATAAGGTTGAGGAGGGAGAAGACTTTACTTCCCACCTAAATCCTGATTCACTTGAAATTATTGAACATGCCAAGGTGGAGCCATCTCTGCTGGGAGTGAAAGCTAGCGAACGATTCCAATTTGAACGGGTGGGATATTTTAGTGTCGATAAAGACACAACCCCAGAAAAACCGGTTTTTAATCGAATCGTCTCTTTGAGGGATAGTTGGGCGAGAATAACCAGAAACAGTTGAATCGAGGCATTCCGTATCAGAGGCCTGGATTGGCGCTTGCATACTTGGCAGGCTGAGAATTAATTTCCTGGCAAGCAATCTGGATAATTTGGGGACACTATGAATAAGACGCTGATCAGTATCATTATTTTGGGACTCTTTGCCACCCAGGCTTCCGCACAGGAAATTTTGCCAGTCTCCAAAAGGAATATTTTGATCTTTATCGAACCCTTTGAGGATGTTAGTCCACGGCCAGATCAAGGTTGGCTTTCACAGGGTATTCCAGGTTTTCTAAAATCGGGACTGACAGATAGCGAATATCTTCATAGCTATATTATTCCAGATTTCCAGGCTGATCTGGTTGACCGACCCCATAAATTGCAGGATCTTATCTGGAAATCTGTTTTTCACAGACAAGTTGATCCAGCCTATGAAACCTATCTGGTTCTTGGGAGCTTTGTCTATCTGGAAGGCGAACTTACGGTACGTATGGATTTACTGGCTTTGAGAAATACCCAGATTATTGCGAGCTTTGAAGAAGTTCTCCCCTATACAAAATTACTGACATGGAAAGGTGAATTGGGCAACTGGGTTTTACAGAATTTACGACTAAAAGATGCCCCGGAAAGTTCACCGGGTTCAGTTCTTAATATACCCGCTAAGGATGTGGCTCCACTGCCTGGAATAGCACTTCGTGATCAGCTGACCACACTATTTAACACCAAAAAGAAGAACGAGAACGAGGATTTACAGCGCAAATATGAGCAACAATCAGCCATGAAGTTGGGAGCCCAATTAGAAGCTCTGTGGCACGACATTGCTTATGATCCGTATCTGGCAAATATTCATGATATTCACACCCTCAGGCTACAGGCTGAACCAGATAGCGTGCTGGTTAATTTTAAGGTTGCTTACCGAATCAATCCACGAATTATAGATGAGATTGAACACTTTAGTAGAACTCGATCGGGTCTGGTGGGAAAAACTGAAACATTTGAAGGGCATTCATTTATGGATTTGGGCTATATCGATGCCGATTTCACAAAAGAAATTGCCGGAGGCGATTGGCGCATAGTTCCGATCATTACAATGGGGTCAGAGAAGTCGCCAAATCAGCGTGTCTTTTATCACTCTTTCCCTCGACCCATTGCATCTCCAGGGGAACATTATTATAATCAGGGAAACTTTAAGCAACTCTTATTTGCTATTCCCGGGGTTGATGCGCTCAGGATATTTGCTCAGGAAGCAGAACAGATGTATGAGTACTCCATCGTTGTAGGATACAACGAAATCAAACAGCTGGACAAAATTCAAGTAAGATTTGTTGCCGAGCAAGACCTGGCAGATCAGCTTTAAATGTCTCCCTATTGAGGGAGAGAATATCTGAGTGAGATAATATGGAAATAGTTTATACCCTACTGATTGCAGCCCTCTCTGCAATAGTGGCCTTCTTTATTGCCCGAGTAACAGCTGGCCGAGCTTCCAGTGAAGATCGGGACACTCTCACCCGTGTGAAGGTGGAGCAGACAAATCTTATCGCTCAACTGGATAAATCTGACACAGAACTCAAAAGTTTGAGAGAAGAAGCGTTGATCCTGCGTGAACAGAATGCGACAATAAATACAAGGCTTGAAGATTCAAAGGATCGACTGGAAGAGGAAAAAAAACGTTTAATCGAGATGAAAGTGCAGCTTCAGGATACTTTTAAAAGTCTATCCCAGGATGTTCTTCGGGACAGTCAGAAAGAATTCTTGCGACTGGCTGATGAAAAATTTAAAGATCAGAGTAAACAAAATCAAAACCACCTTGGTGAAAAAGAGCAATTGATTCAAAAGTCCCTGGAGAACATGGACGGACGGCTGAAAGATATCGTCCAAAGATCAACCGAATTGAAAACGGAATTACAGACCTCAAAGGACGAAACCCAGCGATTGCGATCGACAACAGAGACCTTGCAGACGCTTTTAGCCAGCTCCCAAAAAAGAGGTCAGTGGGGTGAACGTCTGGTTGAGGACATTCTGGCATATGTGGGTTTACAGAAAAATATCAATTATACCAAACAGGAAACCATGGGGGAGGGTCAACGTCCGGATTACACATTCAAACTCCCCAAAAATCTCGAAATCAATATGGATGTCAAGTTTCCACTTGCTCACTATGAGAATTATTTGCAGACCAATGATATTCAGCTACAGGACATTGAAAAGAAGGCATTTTTGCAAGACGTGCGCAAACACTTGAACGAAATCAGCAAAAGAGGCTATATCGACACTGCAAAAGGAACAGTCGATTATGCCATGATGTTCATTCCCAATGAATCGATCTATGGATTTATCAATCTGGAAGACCCGGATCTCATTGGTGAGGCTTTGAGCAAGAAGATTATGTTGTGTTCACCGATTACACTTTACGCAGTACTTTCCCTTCTCAATCAGGCAACCTCCAATTTTATGATGGAACAGCGAGCGTCTGAGATCATGAATGAGGTGGTGAAATTTCAGCAGCAATGGGAGAAGTTTTCGGATGTGATGACGAAAACTGAGAAGAATTTAGATGTTGCAGTTCGTCAGTTTCAAGAACTTATTTCAACGCGATCACGAGCTTTAGAACGTCCCGTGAATAAGATAATTGAGCTTCAGAAGAGAGATGCAATTCCTGCTAAATCGGGTCAGCTCTCATTGGACACAGATACTGACTAAATATTTTTGAGTCCCTCTACTTCACGATGAACCCTTCTCATCCGCAGAGCTAGCCAGGTGATTGAGGTTCCTGCCGCAATAAAAACCGCAATGATCGAAGCATACCACACCCAGACATAAGGTTTATCCAGGACAACTGCAAAATAATATGCGAAGGGACCGCTGACTACGGCAACACGTATTGCAGTAATAACCAATGAGGGAATTCCAGTGCCGAGACCCATCAATGCTCGACCGGAGATCATCCCAATCGCTATCAGCCAGTAAACTGGTGCAAAGGTTCGAATAATGCTAACCGCTACCTCATTAACGATGGGATCATCAGTAAATATTTTGAAAACATAGGGTGCAATGATATAGAATAGTAGACCACTACCCAGACCAATATATACCCCGTATCTGAGACCGTCTTTGATCACATTATTAATCAGGTCGAAGCGTTTTGCCCCATAAAACATCCCCACCAGTGTGACCAGTGATCCGGCAATCGCCATGATTGGCAGAAAGAAAATTTGATCCAGACGACCAGCGATTTGGTATCCCGCAACTACTTCTGAAGAATAGTGAACCAGAATCCAATTGAATAGTGCGCCTCCCATGGCCATAATGATCATAGAAACAGACGATGGCACACCGATCCGAAAAATATTTTTGTAGAATTCGAACTTAAATTTGAATATGGAAAAATCTAGCTGCAACAAGGTCGCTTTTTTGAATAGAATCACTCTGGAGTACATCACAACGGCTACAAACATACTGATTACAGTTGCCCATGCAGCACCAGCGACGCCCATATCGAAACCGAAAATCAGGATGGGATCAAGAATGATATTAACAATAGTACTCGTCACCTGAATCTTCACCGGTGTTTTCGTATCTCCCTCGCCACTAAAAATTGAGCGCAGGAAAATACCGGTAATCATAAAGATAAATCCACCGGCTATGACATGAAAATATGCCAGTGCATCAGCAAGAAGCTCTGTTGGCGTTCCCAAGCCCGTCAAAATTTCTTTGCCAAAGATTAGACCTACCCCACTAAAAATGCCTCCGATCACCAATCCTAAAATAAGTCCATGCTCAGCCACATTGGTAGCAGCTTCATGATCTCTGGCACCAATGAAGCGGGCGATAACTGCTGTTACGCCAGTCCCCAGACCAAAACTGATGCCCATTGCCATCCAGAAGAGGGGCAAGTTGAATCCGAGGGCGGCAATGGCGTTTGTAGATATACGAGCAACAAAAAGCATGTCTACAACGCTATATAAAGTTTGAACAGCCATTCCCATCATGACAGGAAGACCCAGTGTCCATATGGCTTTTCTGGGATTTTCTATAAATGAATCGAGACGAGCGTTTTTTGATTTAGATTTTACGTTTTCCATAATGCCTAAATAATTATTTATTCAACGGTCTGCAAATGATTGTTTTCATGACTGATATATTCTGCCAATTCATGGCGAGATATTTTCAAGCCCTTATCCAATAATTCGCCAGGAATCTGAAAAAAAGCAACCGGGATCATATAGCCAGGCAAGCTTTTCCTCAAAAAAGACCCAATCTCCAGTGCAGTCAATCTCCTTTTTTCAAGTTGAATGTATGCTACAGGTCTGGCGCCAAATTCAAGGTCAGGTTTTGGGACCACTAGCGCCTGGGAAATCCCAGCCAGTTTACATAGTGAAGATTCTATATGTTCAGGTTGAATATTTTCGCCTCCAGAGACGAATTGATTGTCCATGCGGCCGGTGACAGTGAGAGATCCCTGAACATCAACATATCCCACGTCTCCAGTATGAAACCAACCCTCGCTATCGCGGAAATCGATGACGGACTTCCCACCCAGATAACCTTGAGCCAGTGTAGAACCCTTAACCAATATTTCACCCTCATGTGAAATGATTAGATCTCGATCATTGAGCAGTGATCCCGAGTTAACCGAAGCAGGGTTTATTTTAGTGGCTCTGGTCGTGGTGATCTGAGAGGCCATTTCTGTTGATCCATAGCTTAAAAATATGGGTAGTTTTTCGGTGATTGCTTTTCCAATTAGGCTGTTTGGAATCTCAGAACCCCCCAACAAAATCGCTTCCAATCTTCTCAGGATGTTCACAGCATTAGACGTTTCTAGAGCCCTTTTAAACTGGGTGGTTACCAATGATACATGGGTTACTTGATGAGACTGGATGGACTCTACAAGCGTAGCATCATCATTGGGAATGATGACAGCGGCTCCTGCCAAAACTGACCTGTAAAGGATTGCCAAACCCCCAATATGGTAAAGTGGGAGTGCCAGAAGCCAGCGACTCGAGGAATTAAGAGGAATATTATGATTGGATCCGAGAGCGCTGTGAATATGGTTCAGATGACTATGTTGGACAATTTTTGCTGTGCCTGCAGACCCTGATGTCATGAGCAATGTAGCAGCTATTTCACTATCAAATTTTGATGAGATTGGAGCAGCGCTGGACATTTCTCCGGATACGAGGTCACTAAAGATAGCCGTTGGATGATCTCCCAAGTCTTGAGTGGATATGCAAAGATTCGGATTTAGTTCGTCAAGCAGATGGATCAATTTGCTCTGTGGGTAACGTGTATTGAGAGGAAAGGCATTATATCCTCCCAGTGAGCATCCCCACAGCGCAATTATCTTTTCCAGGCTTGGAAGGTTGCCCAAGACAATAATATCACCGGGAGTTAAACCTCTCGCTGCCATGCCATTTGCCAGTGTCTGGGCTTGCGACAATAAATTCTGATAGTCCAGAGAGACAGCCTCTGACCGTATGGCCAGGTTGGACGGATATTTCTGGGCAGCCTCCAGAAGTGGGTGGAGTAAAGTTGCTTTAGCTATGGTAGATTAACTCGCAATGGCTTAGATCCAGATCCGATGGATCAAGCGTTTTTACAGGCATCCAGCCATTCTGGATCAGGGGCGGTGTTTTTATTGTGCCGGCGCTCAGAGCAGAGCGAGTGTCAAGCCCAACCGCTATTTTATCTCCCGTTATGGAAGCCGCTAATTGAGCCAGCGCAGCTAGGCCAACATCACTTTCATAGCTGGAGGAAAGAACTGGCATAATATTCTGCTCTCGCGCTTGATTGACCAGTGCCACAAAGCGTGCAGTACAGCCAATCAGGGTTGGCTTTAATACCAAGGCTTTTAAACCGGTATATGCTGCAAATGAGAGGGTGGGGTCTAAAATGCGATGCAAAGTTTCATCAAAGGCGAAAGGAACTGAGCAGGCATCATAAAATCGGGGTAGTTCTTCAGGATGGATTGTAGGCTCTTCAATATATTCTATGTCCAAATCTTTTATGGCTCGCCCAAATATTATGGCAGTTTCAAGATCCCAGGATCGATTTGCATCAAGACGCAATTTGATATCCGGTCCCACGCTATCCCGGACTTCCCGAATTCCGCGAGCCTCCAGAATTGGATTGATGCGACCAATTTTTATTTTGAGTGTTCGATAACCCTGGCTCACCAGAGTTTCGGCATCAGGAGCCCACTCTGATAGTGAGCTTCGAATCAAGCCATTAATAGGAACTGTTGTGCTGGAGCTGCCATATAGCATAACGCCCAGGGATACATTCCTTGCATTTGCCAGTAACGAAAGTAGAGCGGTCTCTACACCGAAGTGAACCACCGAAGGAGCAGTCCGCTGCTCCCAACTCATGCGGTGTTCAGAATATTCATGAGCTGCCAGGGTCCCAAAATTGATCATCCGATCAACCAAGCCTGTGGTTTTATAAATGGCAGTCTCCATAGTTTCATGACTAAAACCGAAAAGCGGACTGATCTCGCCAAAACCGACGTGACCATAAATATCAGTGAGTATCAGGATAAGTCCTTCGCGCTGGTGCAATTCCTTATTTTTTATTTTTAGGGGATGTTTGAAGGGGAGCGTAAATCGATAGAGCAGAGCAGATTTTAACGCTAACGATACATCCTGGAACTGAGGAGATAATCTGATACCTGCAAAACTTGGTGCATTAAGTTCCATAAAATTCTGAATCTCCTCAAAGGACCCAGCTAATCAAAAAGATTAGCGTGAAGATCGCTTGCAATTTAGCAGTCATTTTTAAAACGGCTAGTAACTCTTTGGGTTCTTTGTGTTTATGAGTAATGCGAATCGCGTGAAGTGCCATAAAAACTGTCAGAGAGACGATACCCACCATGGAATGCCCCCCTGCCACAAACATCAGGATTAGGGGGAACAGGGTTGCGGCCAGGATGGAAAAGCTATATTCAAAAACACCAAATCCACGACCAAAGATAGCAATCAGAGTTTGTTTACCCACCTTTCTATCTTCCTGATAATCACGAAGATTGTTAATTGATAGCAATGCTAAAGAGAAAAAACCTGCCGATGCGCCAGCGATGATAGCAAAATCATTCCAGGTTCCCGTTTGAACATATGTTGTTGTCGCACAAGCAATCGGTCCGAAAAATAAGAAAGCAGGTAATTCTGCTAATCCATGATATGCCAAAGGGAAGGGACCTCCAGTATAAATAATTCCCAGAACGAGAGAAATCAGTCCAATGGTAACAATGGGCCATCCACCCAAATAAACCAGGTATATACCTAGAAGAAAAGCCAGTCCGAAACAAATCAGAAATCCATTACGAACAGTTTGGGGTAAAATTAAACCAGCTTGTGTAACCCTTTGGGGACCAATTCTGGAAGTGCTATCAGCCCCTTTTTTAAAGTCGAAATAATCATTGGCCAGATTTGTACCGATTTGAATGAATATGGCACCAAATAAGGCTGCTAAGCCAGCAAATGGACGAATACCACCCTCTGTAAGGGCAATAACAGTTCCGAGCAGAACCGGTGAAATTGCAACGCCTAGAGTCCAGGGTCGTGCTGCCTGTATCCAGAGGCTAAGGCTTGGACGAGTGTTAGTTGTCAAGGGCGCCAGGGGAATTTTCTAAAATCAGGTTTGCGCTTTTCGTTGAAGGCGTTGCGTCCTTCCTGTGCTTCCTCAGACATATAGTAGAGCAATGTTGCATTGCCTGCCAATTCCTGCAAGCCTGTTTGGCCGTCCACATCAGCATTAAAAGCAGATTTTAAGAGTCGGATTGAGAGGGGTGAGTGCTCCAGGATTTTTTCTGCCCAGGCAACGGTTTCCTTCTCAAGTTCTACCAGAGGTACAACTTTATTGATCAACCCCATATCAAGAGCTTCCAGTGCACTGTATTGTTTACACAGAAACCAGATTTCCCGAGCCTTCTTCTGACCGACAATACGGGCCATATAGCTGGAGCCATAACCACCATCAAATGAACCAACTTTGGGTCCCGTTTGCCCAAAAATGGCATTATCAGCTGCGATGGTTAAATCACAAACCAGGTGGAGTACATGACCGCCACCGATAGAATATCCAGCTACCATGGCAATGACAGGCTTGGGCAATGTGCGAATCTGACGTTGAAGATCCAGCACATTTAAACGATGTACCCCGTCACCGTCTTTGTAGCCCGCGTCGCCACGAATAGACTGATCCCCACCTGAGCAGAACGCTTTGTCACCTTCACCGGTGAGAATCACGACGCCAATTTTAGGATCTTCTCGCGCATTTTCAAAAGCCTTGATCATTTCCATCACGGTGAGGGGACGAAAGGCGTTGCGCTTTTCAGGTCGATTAATGGTTATTTTTGCGATACCATTATATTTGTGATAGCGAATATCTTCATAGTCGCCAACGGATTGCCATTTAATAGATGCCACTTTATTCTCCTTCAATTAGCTCGCTCAGAAAATGTCGTATAGCGAGAGCCGTTTCCAATGGTTTTTCCAGGTGGAAGGCATGACCCCCTGCAATTGTCTTCTGTCTCCCCATAGGCAGTAGGTAAATCATTTCCTGGTTGATACCAAAATATTTTGAGTCATCGGCACCATTTATAAGTAAAACTGGGATTGATATTGAGGGGAGTGACCTCCACAGTGAAGGTAGCGCACCATTGCCAAGCAGCTTTAGTGAACTGCGCAATTGGGAGGGCTCATTCCTGGATCGTGACTCAAGTAGTTTGGTCAGCAAATCTTTATTCCCCTGGATCGAACCAAAGATTGATTGGGCATACCATTTCATAAGAAAATCTGAAAAACTTTGCTGTTCAAGCGCGTCCATTAGGACAGCATCAGAGTCGCGCCTATGCTGCCGTTCTGCATCGGTCTTTAAACCCGGTGCAGTGGAAAGACCTATCAAGGCTGGAATGTTGTCTGGAAATCTTTGCTGGAAATGCAGGGCAAACCGACCTCCCATGGAATAGCCTATAGCGACAAATGTTTCAAAGCCCTCAGTGGATAGCTTAGCCATGAGGGAATCCAGATACTGGGTATAGCTGAGTTGTTCGAGAATGCAGGAGTTCCCATGACCTGGTAAATCGACGAGAATATTGCAGTATTCTGGGAACAGATCAGCGACCATGGGCAACCAGTCGTCGCTGGAACCCATAAACCCATGGAACCATAGCAGAGGGCGACCATTCTGATTCCCGGCAAGCTTAATGTTCCACACAAATATTGGCTGCTCAGGAGTCACGGATTATGTCAAATAGCTTTTGATGGAGCGCATAATTTTCTGAGCGATCTGTGCGAATCTCAATGATGGTCGATTCAGAGTTGTTTTGAGCCTGCAGATAATTCTGATTTAATTCTGACATCGTGTTGGGTTGAAAATAATTCAAGGAAAACAACTCTGCCGCCTTCTCAAAGCTCAAATCATGGGGAGTCCCAAAGAAAGGTTCAAATATATCGATTTCCGCAGTGATGGGTAGGAAATTGAATATGCCCCCACCTTCATTATTAATTAAGACCACGATGATAGGATGGGCAGATTGTTTGATTAAGCCCAGAGAATTCAGGTCGTGGAGAAAAGCCAAATCACCAATGAGCAAGGTAAGTGGGCTGGCAGATCCAGACTGATAACCTGCGGCTGTGGCCAGTAACCCATCTATCCCGCTGGCACCTCGGTTTGCAAAAACAGGCCCCCTGATTTTTCCAGCCATTCCAAACATTTCCATTTCTCGAATAGGCATGCTGTTGGCTAACATAAGCGACTGGTTCTGGGTCATCCATCTTGATAAAAAGTAAGAAACCCCTGGTTCGGAGATACTGGATTCAGATTCTAATTGCAGATCAATACGCTGTCTAATCGCCACTTCTGAGGATTGCCAATGATTGATCCAGTCGGTTTGGGCCGCTGGCTGGGAACAATGAATTGAATCAATTATCGTTTTGATGTTGCCCTGGATCATAAGATCAACCTGATGATTGGGATCGATGCGCTCTGGTGTTTCCTTGATAACAACGTAAAATATTTTCAGATGATTCAAGTAATTGAGCAACCGTTTTGATGTATAAGCGCCAAGTAAGTGTATCACCATATCTGGCGGACTCTCAGTAATGTTGTTCTTTAAAAGGATGAGATCGAAATGATTGATGATTTGCGTGTCTATCCGAAATCGTAGTGTGGATTGCACATCGGGTAGGATTGGCCAATTGAGCGTCTTGGAAAAATCGAGAATCGCATCGTTATAGCGTGGATCCATTGATCGGCCAACCACAATGAGACCCCGGTGACTTGATTCGATCTTTTTCCGGATCATTTCAAGCTGCTCAACTGGAATGATAAGATTGTCAGGGTCTTTTTGAGTAAACCTGACATTTGATTTTCGCCAGCGCTCATTTGAGCTTTGGTGATTATCTTCATCCCCATTTTCCATAAAGGGTTCCCTAAATTGACAGTTGAGATGGACGGGTCCAGGTCGCGTGCCGGTTGCAACATCATAAAGCCTATCAACCATATTGAGAATATGACCTGATGAAAGGGTTTCGTCAGGAGCTGGAAGGTTCAAACTAAGTCGCGGATATACGCCATAAATATTATTTTGAAAAATAGCTTGATTTGCACCCACATCAATAAGCTCTGGTGGTCTATCTGCAGTGAGGACGATCATTGGAACATTGTCCATGGATGCTTCCACGACAGCAGGAAAATAGTTGGCAACTGCAGTACCCGATGTACAAATCAGAACAGCGGGCTTACCCGTAGCCTTAGCGTGACCGAGTGCAAAATAAGCAGCACCACGCTCATCAATGTGCACTGTTGTATTTGCCTTTGGATTTCTAGCGGCTGCAGCGGTGAGCGGAGTAGAGCGTGACCCGGGGGAAATAACAAATTGAGTTGCACCCAGACGGATGAACTCCTCAATGATCCACTCACTGGTTACCAGATTCTGGTTCATTGGGTGACTTTTAATAGGTGGCCACAATTTGTATCTACACAAACATAATTCATTGGCTTCAATCTAATGAAAATGGGCATTGAATGAAGTGGCAAAAATGATGGGTTCGTTTGAAGACGGAATATTATTCACCGGCTGGGATTTGAATCCCCGCCGGGATCCAAATATGCCTGCTTAGCTCATTTTGAAATTACTTAAAGATCTAGTGCCTTGAGAAATTTGCTGATTTTGTCCTCTATTTCCTGCCACTCTTCATCGGGATCAGAACCAATCACAATACCGGCACCTGAATAAAGTGAAACCCGTTCTCTTTCAATAAGGGCAGATCGAATGGCCACAACAAACTCTGTATGATCGTGCCCGACAAACCCGATCGGTGCAGCATACCAGCCCCGATTGAAAGCTTCCAATTTATCTATTGCTTTAAGTGCTATTTGAGTAGGATAGCCGCCCATGGCAGGCGTGGGGTGGAGGTCGTAGAGAAGCTCGGCATCCCCTGTCTCATCGTCCAATTCCCCTCTAAAATGCTTACAAAGATGTTGAACGTGGGAGAGTCTGGTTATTTGGACTTCTTCATCCACAACCAGGTTTTTGCAGTGCTTCGCAAGTACATTATTAATCATGTCAACAACAATGGCGTGCTCTCTGAGTTCCTTCTCAGAATTGAGCAATACGCGGGTCAGGCGTTCATCATCTTTTGTTGTTTTCCCTCTCGGTCGCGTGCCGGCAATTGCTTCAGTGTGAATCGTACGCCCCTGACGCTTGAAAAGACGTTCCGGTGTGGCTCCCAAAAATGCATGACCGTCATCAGTCTGGAAATAAAAATTGAAGGTTTCTTCAGACATTCTGCGCAGTCTTAACAGATAAGCAACTGGATCAACGGGATCATTGAAGGTAAGGGTCGCTTTTCTTGCCAGAACGACCTTCTCAAACTTTCCCAAGTTCATGTCGATGAGCGCACTCTGGAGAGCGTCTTGCCAGCCATTTCGATCAGGAACATCTTGACGATGCAATATGGTTCGTTCCACCCAATCACTTAGAGTGAGCTCGACTTGGAGTTCGTCCAATTTATGCTCAAGTTCCTCTTGCTGATTCTCCTGGCCATTTCTGTGATAATAATTGCAGACCAGAAAAGTGCCCGCATTAGAACGGTGAAGCTCGATAAGGGGAATAATAAATCGATAGGTACCGAAGGTCCGCCATTCATCTGCTGGCTCCCTACTCTGATTGAATTGAAAGCCACCATAGTAGCGTAGCTCTGGATAATCTGGATTTAGCAGAGTACGCAGGTCTTTGAAAAGGGCACGAAGATCAGGAGTCCCGGATCCAGAGATCTCGTGAGCAATGCCGATGCCGGCCATTTTGAATTCCTGATTGCGGTTGGCCCAATATGTTTTTACGGGATCGGATTGACAGGCCAGCCACTGCATAGCGGTAACGTTTTCAACTTCAACACTGCATCTAATAATAGAAGAGGTCCCCACATCCCCTAGATTCCCAACGGCCGTGTGGAGCTGTTCAAGAAGTCGAATTTTTGCGGTGGATAGTGCCAGTGGATCCATAATAGTCAGATTTGTTTCTTAGCGTATTGTTACAGTATCATCTTGAGGGGATTGTGGTGAGTCGGCAAGCATGGCGACTATTTACTGCAAAGGCTGAAGTAGGGCAAACAATATTTTGACCAGACTTTTTAAGTATGAATTCTCTGAAAGGTCAATTTTGACCAACCCTTGTTTCACTGTAATCAGCGATTAAATTCCGCCTCACAAAGGAGGGTCTATTTGGCTTTGCAGATGTTGACAAATGTAAGCGTCGCTTTCATTTACCAGGAAGCCAGCTTTAAATCAGAGAGCATTTCTCAGACTTATTTGGCTGAATCATTGGAAATTCTTGACGATCAAGAGCATTGGATTCTGATTCGTCAAGAAGATGGCTATGAAGGCTGGGTAGCCAGATTCTTTGTCGTCAATAAACCGGAGAATTGGGATGGTCATAATTTTTACCATCACGGAGCACCCATATCATGGGTTTATCAGAGTCCGGATAAGCAATCCGAGACGATTCGAGACATCACATTGCTCTCTAAGTTGCCGGTTCTCGAGAACCAAGGAGCCTGGGTAAAAGTACTGCTCCCTGATGGTCTGAGTGGCTGGGTTGAGAATAATCCCCGAATCCCGGTAGCATCACCTGATATTGAGCAAGTGATCCAAACTGCATTTACTTTTCTGGGGACCCAATATTCGTGGGGTGGTCGATCACCCAAAGGCTTTGACTGCTCCGGTTTTGTTCAAACCTGCTTTTTGCTCAATGGGATTCAATTGCCAAGAGATGCTCGCCAGCAAGCGCTGGTTGGGAAACCCGTCGATGATGCGTATTATCATTGGGCAGTTGGAGACTTAATTTTCTTTACTGAGCGTTCTGAAAATATCACCCATGTTGCGATTTCATTGGGGAATGGTGACTTTATCCATGCCTCTGGGTTTGTGAAACTTAACAGCCTCAATCCTGAAAATACGAGTCTTTATCTTGAGAAATATTCCAAATTCTTTACCAAGACAATCCGCATTCTATAATTAGAAATATTCAATCATGACTGAACTTCAAACGAACACTAAACCAATATTGCTGTCTGGTATTCAACCTTCGGGACACCTGGCGCTAGGAAATTATGTTGGCGCCATGCGCAACTGGGTAAATATGCAGGAGGATTACTTCGGTATATTTATGGTAGTAGATTTACATGCGATTACTGTCAGGCAAAAACCGGCTGAATTACGCCAGCGCTGCCTTTCATTTGCCGCCCAATATCTGGCAGCCGGAATAGATCCTGATCAAAATATCATTTTTCTGCAATCACACGTCCCCCAGCATGCCGAACTCGCCTGGATATTGAATTGTTTCACATACATGGGCGAATTAAATCGAATGACCCAGTTTAAAGATAAATCGCTCAGATATGAGGAAAATATTAATGCTGGACTCTACGCCTATCCAGCCCTTATGGCAGCAGACATTCTACTCTATCAGACCGATTTGGTACCTGTGGGGGCTGACCAGAAGCAACACCTGGAGCTGACGCGAGATATTGCCGCCCGTTTTAACAATACTTACTCACCAACATTTAAAGTGCCAGAACCCTTTATCCCAGAAGCAGGCGCCAGAATAATGAGCTTACAGGATACGGAAAAAAAGATGTCTAAATCTGACAGCAACGAAAATAACTATATCTCCTTGCTGGACCCGCCAGATGTGATCAGGCGTAAGATCAGACGTGCCGTGACTGATTCGGCAACTGAAATAACATCTGACTCTATCCACAGCCCTGGAGTTGGGAATTTGCTTACCATCTATTCCGTCCTGAATAACCAGAGCATTGACGATGTTGTCAACCACTTTTCGAGTCAGTCCTACAGTGATTTAAAGAATGAATTAGCTGACGCTTTAGTCGCTTTTCTGGAGCCTTTCCAGAATCGCTATGATACAATTATGAAGGAAAAAGGATACTTGACAAAAATTCTGGATGACGGTGCCAAGCGTGCCCGATATATGGCTTCAAAAACACTGACAAAAGTTCATCGCAAGCTTGGATTCGTACCAGCTGGTCGCCCATAATGGATAAAAACCATCGCATTGACTTGGAAATGTTTGAGGGTCCCCTGGATCTTCTACTTTTCCTAATCAAACAAGATGAACTGAATATTTACGATATCCCCATCGCCCAGATAACCAAGAAATTTCTCACTTATGTTTTGTTAGCTAAGGAGCTAAAATTGCAGTCCGCAGGAGACTTTGTTCTCATGGCGGCCACGTTGATGAAAATCAAGGCTCGGATGCTCCTACCCATAGAGGCTGAGGGTGATGACGAAATAGAAGATCCACGTACAGAATTAATGAATATGTTGCTTGAATACAAGCGATACAAGGAAGCCACAGCTAATTTCGCCGAACTGGAGCGCCACGAGAGACCCTACTATTATCACATACCCATCAATTGGACCCCGCAGCAGGAGGATCAAACGGCCATTCTGGAGGATGTAAAATTATATGATATCATGCTGACCTTCCAGTATCTCATAAAGAATTTCGAAGAACCTGCAACCCATTCTGTTGCCGTTGAAGAAGTGACCTTGTCTGAGCAAGTCGGCTATTTGAATGGACTGCTCCAGGCCAAGGCAAAATTAAGTTTTTCAACCCTGCTCGAGCAATTCAACTCCCGCCTCATTGTCGTGGTAACTTTCCTCGCCATCCTGGAAATGTTGCGCAATCGCCAGGTAAAGGTAAAACAGACCAAATTATTTGATGATCTTCTTATCTCACGAGGGAACCAATTTGGAAATTAATGAATTAAAGCAGATCGTTGAAGCGCTACTTATCGCGACACCAGAGCCGTTGACCGATGCCCGGTTTCAAGCTTGCTTGGGCGAAGGGGAAATCCAGCTTCCCCTCACTGAGATAATTGCTGAACTTCAGGCCGATTACATTAATTCTGATCGATCTTTCTTTATAAAAGAAGTTGCCGGTGGCTTCCAAATCGTCACCCGGGCTGAATATGAACATTATATCAAGGGACTATTCTCAAAATCAGGTAAGTTGAGACTATCCCAGGCTGCTCTCGAAACTCTCGCTATCGTGTGCTATCGACAACCTGTCACCAGGAATGATATTGAATCCATCCGGGGTGTAAGTTCAGATTCATCGCTGCGCACATTACTGGATCGGAAATTGCTTGAAATCAGGGGCCGAGATGAAGGACCTGGTCGGGCACTTCTGTATAGGACCAGTGCTGAATTTTTACAATATTTTGGCTTGAATTCTGTAAATGATTTGCCAAAGCTTCGAGAAGTGGAAGACATTCTTGTTGAGGAGCAGGACGATCTGGTTTAAGCTGCTTTTTTCCCGTGCTTCAAAAGACGACTATCTTTTATCGTAATGATCGCGAAGACCTAGATAAAAAAATGAACCGTGTTTAATTTGAAACACATTAACTCTTTGTCATTAAAAGGACTGCAAACTACCTGTAATGGATAATAGCGCTAGCGTATTCCCTGGCCCCTTTGCGAGCCCCTCGCACCCTGCGATTAATATGAATCAAAATCATGTTCAAAACTTCTCAAGCAATGATGACTGCTGATCCTGACGAAGAAATTCGATTTAATCGATTCTTAGCCATGGCCGGGTTAGGCTCGCGAAGAGTATGTGATGACTTGATCCAGAAGGGTCTGGTTAGCATTAATGGAAAAATCGAATCAAATCCCGCCACCAGAATAAACATCTCAAAAGATGAGGTCGTCTTCCAGGGGAATCGAATATTATTAGAACCGAATTTCCATTATTATCTCCTGAATAAACCCATGCAAGTGATCACCACAACTGCAGATCCTTTTGGTCGTAAGACTATCGTCGACTTTATACCCTCAACAGATCGTATTTATCCAGTTGGCAGATTGGATTTTGACACAACTGGCGCTATTATTTTAACCAACGATGGGGATTTGGCTTACAGTCTGACCCACCCAAAATTTCAGATCCCCAAAACATACGCTGTGCGTGTGCTTGGAAATGTGAGCAAAGAAGATCTCGACCGTATACCGCTTGGCATAAATATTGAAGCCAACACTCCTGCAATCGCAGAAGTCCTCGATCACCACTATTTCGATCGGCATACAGAAGTGAAATTGGTTCTCAGGGAAGGACGCAAGCGCGAAATAAAAAGAATATTCATGGCTCTTGGCCACAAGGTGGTCAAGCTTCACCGGGAGCAATTTGCCTTTCTACGAGTCGATGACCTTGCCCTGGGAAAATACCGTGAATTGACGCTGGCAGAGATCACAAAATTGAAGGAACTGGCTCATGGACATTAGGGGTAAAAGCATCATGATTTTTGGGGGTTGGGGACTGGTTGGTCAAGCCATTGCCAAACAATTACTTGAGGAACATCCATCCGAATTAATAGTCACCTCGTTGCGTAAAAATGAGGCGGAAGAAATTCGGCTCATCCTTGAAAATCATCCATTGAACCGGGGGACAAAAATAATATCTGTTCACGGGGATCTGTTTGTTCGTGAAGAATTATCCTTCCTTTCCAAAGCGGATATTTATGCTAAGCCTGAGCAAGTCGAGTTGCTGATCCATGATATATATGATGATTTGGGTCCAGATATTCTGAGTAGCTCAAAGCTGTTCCAGATTATGGATTTATATAAGCCACAAATTCTGATTGATTGTATCAATACGGCAACTGCCTTTGCTTATCAGAATGTCTATCAAATTGTCGCAGAATTACGAGCTGAAATTAATGCTATCCGTCATGGAAAGACGGAAAATGACCAACTCATCGAGACTGTGGAACGTATAATTTCCACCCTCTATATTCCACAACTGATACGCCACGTCCAGATACTCATCGAAAGCATGCGGCAGGCAGAGACTCAGCTCTATCTTAAAGTTGGAACCAGTGGAACTGGCGGAATGGGCTTTAATATTCCTTATACTCACTCAGAGGAAAAGCCTTCAAAAATGTTGATGAGTAAATCATCATTGGCTGGGGCACACACCATGCTGCTCTGGTTGTTAGGACGTACACCAAACGCACCTATAATCAAAGAAATAAAGCCAACGGCAGCAATCGCCTGGAAGAAAATTGGGTATGGGAAGGTTGTTCGACGGGGAAGCCATATCCCCATGTATGATGCGGTGCCTGGAACCCATAGTGTTTTGGGTGCAAAACTAAATAAATTTCCAGAGACAACCTGGAGTCGTGTTGGGGAAGATTTTTTAGAATCTGTTTATATCGATGCTGGCGAAAATGGCTATTTTTCTGCAGGTGAATTTTCCGTGCTTACGGGTGAGGGTCAGATGGAGTTCGTTACCCCAGAGGAAATTGCAGACTTGACGCTTCTGGAAATAAAGGGTGGCAATACAGGGAACGACATCATATCAAGTCTGGACAGCTCTGTGTTGGCTCCATCATACCGTGCAGGACTTATCCGAAAGGACGCTTTGGAAAAGATGGAAGCGCTAGAGCAGGAAACCGGGAAAGACAGTGTTGCATTCGAGCTTTTGGGACCTCCCCGTCTGACAAAGCTCTTATACGAGGTCTATATGCTCAAACGCCTTAAGGGCAATATTGAAGCCGTTCTGGCTGCTGAACCGGAACAACTCGCACTGCAGATGGAGAAGGAGATTCTTGAAAATCAGGAATTACGTTCAACAATACTTTCAGTTGGCACGCCCATTCTCCTCAGAGATGGTAAAACATTTTTGCGAGGACCTGATATTTCCGAGCCCAATTTTGAGGGGCGAACGGTCCTGGATATCAACGCAAATAATATCGAAAAATGGTGCAGCGGAGGTTGGCTGGATCTGCGAGCGACAAACATCATCAAATGGCAGCAGCGTTTGGCAGCTTTGGGAGCAGATATGGAGAAGGAAACCAAAAAAGATTACTCCTCCTATTATTTTCGGAATCGACGTTTTATTGGAGGCACCAGAAAAATGGATATAGGAATCATTGTAAATTGGGTGCTTGAATACGAGGACAAGGGATATCGAATCAAATAGCACTCCCATTGTGTCGTATAAAATTCAATTATTTAGGTCTGCTATTCTGGGTTGTGTT
>JABMOT010000156.1 GCA_013202385.1 Fidelibacterota bacterium | reverse complement strand
TCATCAACATTGATGTGGCCACGGTCGTTATAAAGATTCAAAATAATTGCCAGGGCAACTGCAGCTTCAGCAGCAGCCAGCATGATAATAAAGACGGAAATTAGATGCCCATCCAGATTGTGGGTAACAAACTTTGAAAAAGCCACGAAATTGATGTTGGCGGCATTCAAAATAAGCTCTACTCCCATAAGTATCGCAACCCCATTTCTGCGGGTCACCACAGTGTACAAACCAAGACTAAAGAGGATGGCGCTGAGAACGAGATAGGAATTGAGATGATCCATCTTAAAGCTCCTTTCTCGCCAGCGTTGCAGCACCTATCAAGGCACCAAGGAGTAGGACAGAAGCAATCTCAAACAGAATCAGATAATCGCTGAATAGTAATCTACCAATTCCTTTTACAGTTTCACTAAATGCCATGGGGGCGATTGAGCCAACCCAATCATGGGGTAACACTGCTGAAAGCAAGATAGCAGTAACGGAAAGGACAACCACAAGCCCAAGCCCTTTTTGGACCGAGCTTTGAGATATCTGTGCAGTGCTAATTTGATTGGTCAGCATGATACCGAATACCAGGAGAACCAAAATTCCACCCACATAAACCACGATTTGGGTTACCGCTAAAAAATCAGCGTTTAGAAAGATATATATCCCAGCGACACCTAGAAAGGTACCCATGAGGGCGAACACTGAATGAATCAGGTTATTCCCAAATGCCACCAGGGCGGCTGATGCGATAATCAGCACCCAAATAATCCAGAAAATAAAATCACCCATTCTCGCTCTCCCCTGTGCTTTGATCTTTACTGTCTGTCGCTGAATCTGGATTTGACTTATCCACAACTGATTCAGGTACATGATTTGTCTGAGCTTGTGCAATACTCGCTATGGGGACATTTACAGCTTCCATCTCTTCTGCGTCAGGAGTTGCGTGAGTTAGCGGGGCTGGAGCCGGTGATAATTCCGGTGCTTTGGATGCAATATTCACCTCAGATTCAGGAACGGCTGCGGCCTCTGCTGCTGCTTTTGCCAGTGCAGCCTTTTCTGCCGCTGCCGCCTTTGCTGCCATTGCAGCAACTTTTTCCTCAGCAATTTTTGCCGCTGCGGCTTCTCTTTGAGCCGTCTCTTCAGGAGAAACTTTTGAGAATTGGTAGATCAGATGGCCGCGATCTCTCCAGCGCTCTTCAGGGGTCACATCAAGCTTTACATTATCATTGCTGATAAATTGATAGTCAGGTGTCATGATGATACAATCTTCAGGACAGGGGGGTGTACACAAGTCACAAAACATACATTCGCTCATGTCGATGGTGAAGTTGGTGACCCGCAGTTTAATTTTTGTGCCCTTGCTGGTGGTCCCAATATCCTCATCCGGTCCGGCCTTGTAAGTATCAATATGAATACAGTTTACAGGGCAGGCACGCTCACAGGCCTTGCACCCTATGCAATCCTCAAAAATAACCGCCAGCTTTGAACGTATCGTGTTATAGCTTTCAATGTCACCGACGCCAATATTCCGACTCGGAATTGGCCACACCTCATCTGGGTATTGGAGGGTGACATGCTCACGGGGGCGGACGAAATATCCCATGGTTACCTTCATACCCTCTACCAGAGTTGAAACAGCGTTACCTATATTACTAAAATAGCTCATGCATTTATCCTAAAATTGGATTTCACCAGTTAGCCACATCCATACCGCGACACCCATTAGATTAATGAGAGAAAGAGGCAAAATAACCTTCCAACTCACGTACATCAATTGATCTACACGAAGACGGGGGAAAGTCCAGCGGAACCACATTAAAAGAAAGATTATTGACGCCACCTTAACCAGCATCCAAAATAACCCAGGAGCCGCTATCCAAATGGAGAATCCAGGGAAAAGCCAGGCAGAGATGGCAAGCAGCAGGCTTAAGGCCAGAGGATAGATGGAATATCGGTTTATTTTTACTTTTACGAAAATCGACCATAAGAGGGCCAATAATGATATGACGGTGAGTCCAATTTGAGCCTCTTCGTAATTGGCAAAAGGACTTTGCCAACCACCGAGAAACACAATGGACACCAAAAAAGCGACGAGGGTGGCATTGGCATATTCTGATAAGAAAAACAATGCCCATCGAAGTCCAGAATATTCAGTCATGAATCCTGCAACCAGCTCGGATTCGGATTCAGGAATATCAAATGGGGTTCGGTTGATTTCTGCTGTGGCTCCTATAAGGTAAACAAAGGCAGCCAGAAACAGAAAAGGGCTATGAAAAATAAACCAATTCGGTAAGGGGATCGGTATCCAGTGGAAAAGATTTCCCGTTCCTCCCTGTGCCTGAACGATTGTCTGAAGATTCAGGCTCCCAACAACTGCCACGACGGCAACCAGGGTGATGCCCACAGGAATTTCATATGAAATAATCTGGGCAGCTGATCGCATGGCGCCATAAAGAGACCATTTGTTGTTTGATGCCCAGCCAGACATGACAATGCCCAAAACAACAATGGATGAAATTGATACAACATAGAATAGACCAATATTCATATTGGCCGCCAGGAGGGTATCCGAAAATGGAATGGCTGCGAAAGTGACGACTGATGCAATCAGGATGGTCCAAGGACCAATCGTGAAGAGGATTTTATCGGCCAGAACCGGGATGATATCTTCTTTCTGCAATAGCTTAAGTGCATCTGCAACAGTTTGAAGCGTTCCATATTTGCCGACGCGCATGGGACCCAGGCGTACTTGCATAAAGGCGGAAACTTTTCTTTCGAGATAAACGAGGACTATTGCATTAAGAGCAACAAAGACGAAAATCAAAACTGAGATGGTAACAAGAGACAATCCCCAGGCAACAGAATTACCCATTCCTGATAAGATGTCAAACGACAGAATCCAATTTGCTAGTAATTGTATCATTTAGCGATCTATCTCCCCTA
>JABMOT010000155.1 GCA_013202385.1 Fidelibacterota bacterium | reverse complement strand
ATCTGGCTATCTGGGGCATATAGCCGATCTGTTTGCGGTAATTCCAATCACCATTTAATTCAAAATCTTCGATTGAAATGCTTCCACTTTCATAATTATCCAGCCCAAGTAAACATTTTATCAATGTGGTCTTTCCCGAGCCGTTATGGCCAACAATGGCAGTGATCTTGTTTTCCTGGATATTGGCACTTAATTCCCGAAGAACTTCGAGACGACCGAAGCGTTTGACTAAATCCTTTATTGATATCATGGAATTAAGTGCATCCGTGGTTCGGCATCAATGAGGGTGGCTGGTGTCAGAATAGGGATATAGCTTTCAGCCACATCCATAATTTCTACAAAAATACTGCGCATGAGCATGAGAGCTGGCTCATTCTTTTCAGTCAAAAGGGAAAACAGTTTTACGGGACGGAAGGGTACGTCACCGATACCGTCCTTGTCCATATCATAGCCACGATAACGATTCCAATAATTTTGAGAGAATGAATTGAAATTCTGGCGGCTATTGGTGGCAATATCAAAGGTATTTGAGAGAAAATTATTTCGGGTGAAAATATTGTCCATAGAATTCGCCATGATTTTGACGGCCCAGCCATTACTAGCAAAGGTGTTGCCCTCAATCTGGACCCGGTTGCAGGCTTCAGAGTATAGACCCACTGTGTTTCGACTGAATTGGTTGTCCATGATATTGCTATCATAAATGTCCTTTAGCAGCAGGCCGTATGCAGCACTCCCCCAATTATCAGCAAACACGTTGTTCAGCATATCCACATGACGGGAGTACATGACTGCGACGCCAGCACCATTATTTACAAAGAAATTATCATGATATTGATTGTGGTTGGAAAACATGAAGTGTAACCCATAACGCAGATTCTCACTGCTGTGATTGTCTTTAACTTCACACGATTCAACAAATTCCAGATAGATCCCATCTCGATGACCTGAAATCGTGTTTCCAGAAATAATCACATCTTTACAGTACCACATATGAATTGCATTCCCTGAGCGGGATTCCGACTCTGCCTTCCCATGGATGGTGTTATTTTCAATCAGGCAATTGCTGGATTTGGAAATGTAAATAGCGAAAAAATTGTCTTCAAAGGTGTTGTTGCTAATCCGTCCATGATGGGCATCCTCAAATCTGACGGCTGCATTTTCATCCAGATGACTCAATCCTGAGCCTTTGAAGGTAAAGCCTTCTATACTCACATTGTCGGCACGGACGGTGAGAATTTCGCCAGCATGATTTCCATCTACGAGTGGATTGCCTATCCCAACCAGATTTAATGGGTGAGAAATTGTGAGTCCACTCTCAATATAAGTACCTGAGTGCACACGAAGCGTGTCACCCGCCGCCGACGTGATAATTGCAGCGGAAATGGTCTTCAAGGGATGCTGTAGTCCGACATCAAGCGTCTTTCCAATCATGGCGGCTTGGAACATGAATAAAAGCAATATGGTACGGCGCAGGTACATCTACTTCAACCAGGACTGCCCGACATAATTTTGAACCTGTTCCCAAGTCATGATCTCACCGAAGTACAGTTCAGCAACATTGTCAGCCGTTCCCTGAGTTCGAAAAGCAGACAGATTCAGACCCATGGGGCTTTTTAACTTTTTGGCTTGCACAAAAATCATTTCATTCAGTGGATACAGATGACCGACATCTTCAAAATCAGTGAAATACAGGCTGTGAGTTTGTTCTGTTTTTACCTCGCCCTTAATCACAAAGGCCGTCAGACATTCAATCGAATCGAATTTGAATACTTTCCCTTTTACGCTAAGCAGTTCAGCGCCGTAAAGGTCTTCGACGATGGTCATCCGGCAATAACTACAGCCATCCTGGCCATAATTAATCGGTTGAACAGTGGGCTCGCAGTTGACCAGTAAAAGTGATGCCAAAATAGGGAGTATGAATTTGTGCAATGTTATCATTTGGCTTTGGAATCTCTCCAATTCAGAAAAGCTGCTACAAAGCCCATAAGGATTGATGCAATGACCAGGATTCCACCGCCAGAAGGCAGGGATGTGGTCACAAAATTCAACATGGTTTTTGTTCCAAATAACGGTGGTTGATAGGTCATTCCTTCAATTTGTATGGCAGCGTGCTCTGTATCCAGATTGTGCCCAAAATCGTAATTCCATAAATAGAAATCGACCAGACCGACGATGGCCAGGATGCTGAAGAGAAGCAACCATAAGTAGAGTAAACGTTGCCCCCCTTTCCATGCAACCAAAAGCCCAGAGAGCATAAGGAATCCAACAATACCGGGCATAAATTTTAACTCGGGAATAGAATCTGGCACAATGGCCTGCATACCGATATAATGATTCACAATGTT
>JABMOT010000154.1 GCA_013202385.1 Fidelibacterota bacterium | reverse complement strand
CAGCAGGATAACATCAGGATCTTCTTTGGCAGCCAATTCAAGTCCCGTTTTTCCATTCAGCGCGTTTAGTGTAATCGCTTCAGGGAAGGCATCCTTGATCAGTGCATTTAAAGAGATCAGGTTATCCTGAATATCATCAAGGATTAAAACTTTAATGCTATTATTTACCATAAAGCACCCTGTTGATTGTGGTAAAGAAGATCTGCTCGTCAATAGGTTTTGGAATAAAGGAATCAAATCCGTGTGCCAGAACAATTTCCCGGTCCTGGGTCATGGCGCTTGCCGTAAGTGCAATAACCTTAACATGGTGTAATTCTGGATCATTTCGTATCTTTTTAAAAGCTTCAATGCCATCCATTTGGGGAAGTGCAATATCCATTAATATGAGATTCGGCTTGAATTTCTTAGCCATCTCAACACCTTCAATGCCATCTACCGCTTCCAATACAGTAAAGCCATCGGAAAGGACCGCCTTGGCCGAAAGCATATTGTCAGGGTTGTCTTCAACGATCAGCACCACCGGTTTACCTTTGATCGTTGGTGGTTCAGGCTGAAGCGTTTTCAATGCTTCTGTTTCCGGGAATAGCATATTTGCTACTGCTCCCAGCAGTGCATTGGGATTCACGTCACCTTTCTGAATAAGCTCCTGGACATTATTACTTTTTAAAAACTTAAGTTCTGCTTTTGTAATATGTTTTGCGGTCAGGATCAACACTGGAAGATGGGCTGTTGGTTTTTGCTCTCGAATTGATTTTAACACCTGGAAGCCATCAATACCTGGCATCATTAAATCTAATATCATTGCATCCGGAATTGAATTTTCAATGAGTTCAAGTGCTTCACCTCCATCATGGGCAAGTAAAAGATGATACCCACTTTCTTCTAAAATATCCTTCATCTGAATCAGGGCAGGTTCGCTGTCGTCCACCAACAATATGGTCTTTTCAGGTTGGTCAGGAACCCGGTTGAGCGAAGATTGCGTACTCTGGTGTTTGAAATGACTTGAAATTTCGGAATCAACGATTTTATTTTCACTGGCATATTGTAAAGGTAATGTAAGGGTAAACTCAGAGCCATGGCCGATTTTACTTTTTACAGAAATGATACCGCCCAGCATGTTTGCATACTTTTTTGCGATTGCGAGTCCCAGTCCGGTACCACCAAACTTCCTTGATGTACTACTATCGGCTTGGTTAAACTCATCAAAAATATAAGTTATTTGATCTTCAGAAATACCGATTCCAGTATCGCTCACCGTAATCTTAATGCCATTTTCGTTTTGTATCTCTGAAACCTCCACCTTGCCTTTTTCAGTAAATTTCACCGCATTGCTGATAAGATTCTGTAAAATGTGGCGGCATTTTTTCACATCTGAGGTGATGAACAAGTTGGGGTCGGTTTTTGTGTGAATAAGTTGAATATTTTTCTGATTTGCCTGGAAGCTTAATGAGCTGACAATATCATCAATTAAATCTGTGCTGTTAAATTTGATAATATCAAGATCTTCATGACCGGCTTCTATGCGCGCCATATCGAGGATATCGTTGATGAGCGAGAGAAGGTTTTTACCGTTACGTTTAATTACTTCTATGTAGCTGTATTCTTCTTCAGAAATTTTGTTTGCGAGTCGTTTATACAGTACCCCGGATAATGCAATAACTGAGTTAAGCGGTGTTCGGAGTTCGTGGCTCATATTCGAAAAGAAAGCGGTTTTAAGCTGACTGGCATGTGACAACTGCTTCTTTTGCAATTCCAGCTCAGTATTCTGCTCCACAAGTTCTGCCGATTGTGCAGAAAGTTCCATTTTCGAAGCTTCCAATTCGGTATTTTGATGTTCCAGTGTTGCTGAAAATTCTTTTATCTTGCCGTAAGCTAATAATCCTTCAACACGAGCGCTTAATGTATTGAGAATGTTATCAATAAATTGGATAGACTGTTGGTTGTATAACCCTAAACTTGCCAACGAAATAACAGCAATGACTCCATTATTGGCATGGACAGGGATGGTTAAAATTTCGCGAGGGATAAATTTTCCACTCACAGTATGAAAAGCAAACCGGGTATCTTCGGGTATGTTTTTAATATGTTGAACCTTGCGGGTAGAAATGGCAGCACCCAATTCGCCTTCCAAGTTATCCGCTGCGAACGATTGCCTGGCATGGTTGTCCAAACCAATAGATTGGAAATGCTCATAACTTTTTTGGTCATCGCTGAGCAGATACACGGCAGCTATTTGCGAATCGGTTTGTTCATAAAGTGTCTGGAGCACCTTGTGAAAAAAGATGCTTGTGTCATCTTCGCTCAGCATTAACCCTGAAATGTTTTCGATCTTTTTGTTTAAACTCAAATTTGCCTGGATGCTATCGGCCAGGGTATTATAGGAGTTGGATAATTCTCCAAACTCATTTTCCGAAGTGTATGAACTTCGTGCAGTAAAATCACCTCCGCGAAAGCGTTGGGTTACATCGATGAGTTCATCAATGGGCTTGCGCACAACCCCTAGTATAAACCTGCTGATAAGGAGCGATATCAATACAATGATAGAGGTGATGAATATTAATTGCCTGTTTAGCGATTTGCTTAATTCTTGGGAAATAGCAAATAACTCCTCACCTTTGCCGCTAGCAAAAAGACTGATTTCCTCCAATGCACGCAGTATGGCTTCTGCTTGTTGCCCGCTGGATCCTGATGATTTTGTGCGGCCAGCGCCTTCCATTACTTGACCTGTATGAAGCAAGCGGATTACTTCTGTACGCATCGTTTTCCATTTTTTATACTCATATTCCAATGCCTCAACATCATTGACAGGCCCGAGGTATTGGGACCTAATAATTTCCATCTCTTTAATGGCACTCTCATCCAAAAGATCCATATGAGCCAGATCCGCTTCTTGCTCAAGACTTTCGGTTGTTAGAAACAAATTCTTCATATCAACGCGAATGGCGTAAATATTAGACTTCAATTCACCAATGCTCTCTCGCACTTGGAGGGGGTGGTTGTACAAATCTTCAGTTTGCTGGTTGATTTCGTTGGTCTGCTGGTAGGAGATCGCGCCCAGCATAATCACAAATAAAATCAGGCCAGCAAATCCAATTTTAAGCAGTGTCCCGATCTTTGCATTTTCCAGCTTCGTAAACAGCTTCCTGAATGTGTTGGTAGTAGTATTCATAGCGCTCTCTTTTTTCGAAACTTCTTAATTATCGCTTTGTGATCAAGGGTCGCTGAAATATCCCTGATTGAGGAATGAATTCGCGGTAATTTTTATTCATTAATATTTCTCTTTCAGCTTCACCTGTGATCAAATAACCACCCTCTGAAAGAGAACGACTTACTTTGTCAAGTATCTGATCCCGGATTTCAGGTTTGAAATAAAATAATAAATTTGCACAGACCACGATATCGAAATCTCCAAAAATACTCACGGAAGGACTGCTGTATTTCTGGTCAAACAGATCAAAAACAGAGAAATCGATGCTTTCTTTCAGCTCAGGTTTGATAATATATATATCACTTTGTTGAGTGAACCATTTATCCGCCCGTTTAAAATTTATGTTATTTAGCGCAGCGGAGGGATATCTGCCGATTCGAGCTTTATTTATTTGATCATCGCTCTTATCGGTGGCAAAAATTCTATATTTAAATTTATCTTTATTCCCGTTTCTAAGCTCGTCTAACAACATTGCGATACTATATACCTCTTGTCCTCCGGCACATGCTGTCGACCATATCCGGATCTCTTTCCGCTGCTTCTTTTTCAGCACGAGGGATGGCAGAACCGTGTGTTCCAGGACAGCAAAGGTGAGGGAATTGCGAAAAAACTCACTATAATTGTTTTGAAGCGAATCGATTAAAAGCTTTCCTTCTTTACTACTTTGTTCAAGCAAAGCGTAATACGCATCCATCGAGTCGCACTGAGTTACCGTAATCCTTTTCTGAAGCGTTTTATCAAGGAAAGCATCCTCATAAATTGAAATATCAATACCCTGTGAGTGTATGAGGAAATCGCTAATATCTTTAATCTCTTTTATCATCCGACGATGGTGTATTTTTCATCGGCACCAGACTTTTTCAAGAGTTCGTTCACTTCCTTTTTTAATTCAATCATGGCAAATTCACGATCGACGATGAGGTTGTGAAACCTTTGCATTTCGGCCATTTTTTTCTTCAACTCATCTACAGCCTGCTTGCGCTCTGTGATGTCTCTCCAGGAAGATATGGAGTGGAGTACCGTACCAGATCTGTCTATTACTGCACTGACATTAAGACTCACGTCAATCTTGCTGCCGTCTTTTCTCTTTAATTGTAATTCTTTATCTCGAATTTCACCGGTTTCAAGAAATTGCTGAAATGCTGCTCTTACTTCGTCCATACAATCGTCATGGTACATTTTGAATATAGGTGAGCCGATAATCTCTTTTTTTGAATACCCGGTTTTTTTCAGAACTGTATCATTACAGAGAATGATACTGGCGTCAACGGGAGAAACTGAAACATACATATCCGGTGAACTATTGTATATGGTACGGAATTCCTCCTCGCTTTCTTGCAACGCTTCCTTCGTCTGCTTACGTTCGATCGCATCCTGAATGGCTTTGGGCAATCTGGCGGTTCTGTCCTTTAAAATAAAATCGGCAGCTCCCAGTTTGATAAGTTCTATAGCCTTTTCTTCTCCGATAACTCCCGAAATAATGATAAAAGGTATATCCGGGCATATTTCCGTAGCCCACCAAAGTGCTCTAAATCCATCAAACCCCGGCAACTTGAAATCAGAAAGAATTACATCATATTTATTATTCCTGAGAAAATATTCAAACTCCTTTTCTGATTCGGTCGTATTCATATCAAGCTCAAAACCTTCAGCAATCAGAAGCTCACGCAATAGCTCAATATCCTGTGGAGAATCTTCAAGATATAAAACCTTTAAATTATTGTTCGTTTCGCTCATTTTTTACCTTTGTGGGGGGATTTCATTAAGGACACCCCAAAAACGCCCTATCTGCGTCACAGCCTCGATAAACTCTTTAAATTTTACCGGTTTCACAACATAAGCATTTACTCCCAGCCCATAACTAGATATTAAATCCTGCTCCTCCTTGGAGGATGTGAGTATTACAACAGGTAATGTTTTTAACACTTTATCATTTCGTATTTGACGAAGCACCTCAATCCCATCCATACGGGGCATTTTTATGTCAAGCAGCAATACTGCAGGTTGTCCAGTTGTGCGGTCTTTGTAATTACCCTCACACCTCAGGTATTCCATTGTTTCTACACCATCTTTTACAACTTCAACCCTATTGGCGAGGTTACTTTTTGACAGTGCTTCAAGAGTCAACTCAACATCTTTTGGGTTGTCTTCGGCTAAAAGGATTGTTCCTAATTCTTTCATCGCATGCTCGCCTTTATTCTTTGGTTAATGAAAAATAAAAAGTTGCGCCATTATCAAGTTCCGCTTCAGCCCAGGTTCGCCCTCCATGACGTGATATTATCTGGCGCACAATGGCCAGGCCTATTCCGGTGCCTTCAAAATCGCCAGTAGAATGCAGGCGCTGAAAGACGCCAAACAGTTTTTGAGCATATTGCATATCAAACCCTACTCCATTGTCGCGCACAAAAAATATATATTCGTTCGTCTCTTCTTTTACGCCAATATCTATTTTTGCATTGGCTCTGGTGCGGGTATACTTTAGTGCATTATCCAATAAATTTATCCATACTTGTTTAATCAATTGGGCATCACAGCGCACCATTGGCAATTTTTCGACATGCCAGCTTATTGACCGTTCTGCATTATCGGCAGATATGGATTTAATTACGGCATGCACCATATGATTCATTTCATTTCCAGACTTGTGCATCTCGGCTCTGCCTGTTCTGGAGAACTGCAAAAGATTATCAATCAAAGCACTCATCTCGTGAGAAGAACTGGCAATAGACTCAAGATAGTGCTTTCCTTTTTCGGGTAAAACATCGTGGAAGGTATCTTGAAGTAATTCCACATAACCGCTTATATGTCTGAGTGGTGCTCGTAAATCGTGGGAAACAGAATATGAAAACGCCTCGAGATCCTTGAGGGCAGCTTCAAACTGCTGATTGGAAAATTTTAGTTCTTCCACCGATTGCTTGCGTTCGGTAATATCCCGTTCGGTGGTAGCTGCCCCAATTAATTTGCCGTTTTCATCAACAAGTTTTGTAACAACCATCCAGACATCTAATGTTTTGCCGTCTTGTGTCAGTCGTTTTGTTTCCAGTGATGTTACAAGCTCACCTTTTTTCAGACTAACTATAAAATTCAATGCTTCGGCTTTATAGTCTTCAGGGACCAAATCCGTCACATTCATTTTGAGAGCTTCTGGTTCACTGTAGCCGTATGTTT
>JABMOT010000153.1 GCA_013202385.1 Fidelibacterota bacterium | reverse complement strand
ATTTTAATCTCCGAATGTCGGGTTATTCACTGTCCTTATACTAGCAAACCAAACTAAACTTCCACGGGGTCAAATCAAAGCCTGAACCTGACATCTTTCGACGTGTTCCCTATTTTTTCTTCCAAAACAACCCCTTAAGCGTCGCGAAACGCGTCGAGGCAGGACTGACCCTCGCTAAATCAGGCGGAATTGACCAGCGAAATAATCTGCAGCAGCGTCATTGCAACCCCCGGCGACAAATTTTTTGCATCCGCCGGTGAGTCGTCTCATATTTAACTAACTTCCATGGAAAGGCGACTTGTGGGAAAAATTAAAATCAATTTGGTTAAAGCTTTCATAAAGAATCCGATACTCTTTAGAGGGGCAATGTTTACAGCAGGACTGGCAGCAGGTCTTTTTCATGTCTGGTTTGGAAACGAAACAAGCATGAATCCTTCTAAGCTTTGGAGCATGGTTCTTCTTGTATTATCAGCCCTGATTTATACAGGACTTTTAACCCTCTATAGACTTGTCCAGATTCTCTTTCAGCAGGGGAGCAAAGACCCTCGAGGGGAACACTTTTTTGATGAACGATTGTTGGTCCAGGCGGCAGGAATATTCTGGTTTATACCCTATGGAATCAGCTCATCCCTCGGAGCCTCTTTTTTTCACGGCGTTGAGGGTACTTTTGGCGGTATCATGATCGTACAAGGCCTCGCCGTTGCGCTTGGGGCCTGGTTGTCAATGAGGATAAAAAAATAAGTACTGGACTGATAACCATGGATCGATTTTGAACATTACCAAGGTGACAATTATGTCACTTCTTTTCCTGAGCACTTTATTTGCCGATAAGCTGGCCCTTTTGGAAACCTTTTTGGCTAAGGAAGGTAAAGCCTTTACCAAAATGTACCTGGGGTTTGATTGCAAGGTGGATGATAAAAGTGACTTCTGGGTGCTCTATTCGATCACCAGAGACAACGAGTGGCCACAATATTTCGTTGATTGTTACCGACCCGGGCGCAATTTTCCAGCCATGGGTTTAGGGGCTTACTATGGAGATGGAGGTTGGTACGACCCCGTGCTTTGCAGCATCTCCGGAACCACACTGGAAACCCAGGTTTTTGTGAGCAAAGATTATGGCCGGAGGATGCAGTATCATGAACTGACCAGTCTGAACATTGCTCAGGAAGACTTAAACCAGATCCAATATCCTGGTGGGGTGTCAAAAACTTCACTTCGACATATTAGGAAAATTACTGATACTACAGCTTCTGCTTACACCCTTGAATGGTCAGAGGAAGGCGATCCTCAGTCTGTAAAATTCTTAAAGGATTTTCAACTCTATAACTTATGGCCAGATGATTATGACGGCCCTTTTCTGAAAGCAGATACGCTGTGGGACTCCCACTCTCCGGCGACGTTTGTTTATGATGAACGTATTGAAGGTACAAATATAATGGCTGCCCTCTATCGCCACTGGGACGGCGACAGTTGGCAATTCGTTTGTGTAGACAACGAAAGCGTGCTTTTTGAAACTCAAAACGCGCTTCCTGCAGCCATGCTTAATGTAAGTTTAAGGGTAGGAGACAAGGGCTTCTTCATCTGCTGGCAGGAAAAAAATGACTCAAACCTGTTTTTTAAAGCGTATTCTCCAGAGACCAACGAGCTGTCAAAAGGCAAATTACTTTTCGCAGCAGACAGCCAGGGTCTTCAAGGCACTTCTCAATACGAGATCGCCATTGATGCTGAATGTGTTTATTTGCAGTATCCCATAGTGAACAAGAAAGGTAGCTCTGAATTTGCCAAGTGGATATCTATGATGCGTCATACTATCCGGCTGAGTGACCTTGAGCTTATTAAAACAGAGAATATGATACACTTTTCGCAGCCCTTAGATTTTGCGAGCCATGGGGTCACGACTCAAGCAGGTGTTGCCCATAGCCTGATAGTCACAAACGATGGACAGCGGTCTCAGCTGTTCTATTTTGGACCAATCAAATTTTGAGCGGATCAAAGAGAGGCAATTAAAGATTTTCCGGCAAGCGGTTTTATTAATATACCAGATCGATCTTTGAAACGTTTTTAGTTATTAACAAGGGCAGATCATTTCTTTCTATCGACAGCAAACCGCATTATTTTCGAGCGCCAACCCAAAGTTCTGAATAACCATTTCATTTAATCACTAGAGGGTTCATTTTATATGATGGATAAAGCCATGTATGTTGAGATTGTTTTCCCCCTTAGCCTTGATCAGGCCTTCACCTATGCCGTTCCAGACGAACTGAAGGATGTCGTTCAGGTGGGTCAGCGTGTCATTGCATCCCTTGGAAAACGTAAACAGCAGGGGATGATTGTTGAGCTGAAAACCGATCCACCTGCAGATTTTACGGGGAAATTAAAAAGCTTTGACAATCTTATGGATCCCGTTCCAGTGTTTAACGCCCCCCTTATCAGTTTGCTGAAATGGATGAGTCGCTACTATTTCACACCCCTTGGCAAAGTAATTCAATCAGCGATTCCTTCAGATGCCAGGCTGAAAAAAGAAATCATCGTTGAGGCGACCGCTTTATTGCATGGGACCGACGATTTCACCCGTTTTCTCAAAGGCGAACGCGTTATCCGTCTTTCAGCGTTAAAACGAAAATTTGGAGCTGAAATCGCTATCAATCGTGTTGCCCGTCTCCAGCGGCAGGGCGTTGTCGAGCTTGAAAACGATTTTGAATTCAAAGGAAAAAGAGCCACAAATTATCTGGTTATTCCTGATCTGGGACGCGATTCGGAGATTCCTACCAATGCGCGGGCTCAACAAAAAGCCTTTGACGCACTGAATGATTTTCCCGGAGGTCTTGCTCTGGATACACTGAAAGCAGAGTACCAGATATTCATGCCCATTATCAAAAAACTGGCTGACAGAGGTCTCGTGACACTAGAGGAGCTGGAACCAGATATTGATCCTTTGAAAGATTACCACAGACCACCTGAAAAAGACATCACGCTAAATTCGGAGCAAGAGATCGCTTTCGGGGAAATTAAGAGATCATTGGACAAGCATGCTTTTGCCCCCTATTTGCTCTTTGGTGTCGCCGGTAGCGGTAAGACGGAAGTCTATTTGAATGCGGCTGCCCATGCGTTGGAACAGGGTCGATCCGTTATCGTGCTGGTTCCTGAAATAGCCCTGGCACCCCAGATCGCATACCGCTTTCAATCTCGCTTTGGGAATATCGTTGCGCTCTGGCATTCTGGTCTGAAGGGAGCTGAAAGGCTCTGGACCTGGCAGCAGATTCAGAAGGATCGGTTTAAAATTGTAGTGGGTGCCAGATCAGCAGTGCTTACACCTCTAGATGCCCTGGGACTTATCATTGTTGATGAGGAGCAGGAAGATAGTTATAAACAACAAGATAGCGAACCCCGCTATCATGCCCGTGATGTTGCTCTGGTCAGAGGTCGCGAAGAAAACGCAGTGGTGATTCTCGGGTCAGCGACACCAGCCCTGGAAACGTATTATAATCTGACGATGGACCGCTATAAAGGTCTGCATCTCAACAAGCGTTGGGAAAAAGCCCGACCACCACTTGTTGACCTGGTCGATATGGGTGTTGAAAGGGAGGATAGTCGTGATTATTCCAATCCCTTTTCACGGATCTTAATTGAAGCCATCCATGAAACACTGGCCAATGATAAGCAGGTTATTTTGTTTCAAAATAGACGCGGTTATGCTCCGGTGATTACCTGTCGCGACTGCAATTGGACCATGGTTTGTCCCCACGATGGGATATCACTGACCTATCACAAAATTGGCAATAAGATGAGTTGTCATTTTTGTGATTTTGTCGCGCCAACACCCACGAGCTGCCCAGAATGCCGCTCCCTGGAATTAAAGTTTGGTGGCGTGGGCACGCAGCTGGTTGAAGAAGCTTTGGAAGCACAGTTCCCAGGCGTTCCGGTCTGCCGAATGGATATGGATACCACGCGTACCAAGGGTGCTCATACCAAATTGCTTGGGGATTTCGCTCGAGGAACATACAAGATATTGCTTGGAACACAAATGATCGCCAAGGGCCTGGATTTCGAAAATGTGACGCTGGTCGGTGTGATTAATGCAGACTCTGGTTTGCACTTTCCTGATTTTCGTGCTCGGGAGCGAACTTTTCAACTGGTTTATCAGGTCTCAGGTCGCTCCGGTCGAGGAGAATTCCCTGGAAGGGTGGTTGTTCAGAGCTGGATGCCAGATGATATCTCTATTCAATGTGCCACCAAACATGATGTAAAATTGTTTTACAACAGTGAGCTCAACGATCGAAGCCAGTTGAACTATCCGCCTTTCTCCAGAATGATTTCCTTCGGATTTCAAGGACGCTCCCGGGACGCGGTTATACAGCTGGCTGAAAAAGCTGCCGTATCGCTCAAGGGACAGAAAGTTGTTCAGCTTCTGGGTCCCGCGCCGGCTATGATTGAAAAAAGCCATATGGGATTTCAATGGAAACTGGTTTTAAAAGCATCCAAAACGGAGGACCCTCGCGGATCCGTATTAAGACAGGCAGCAGCTCATGTGCTTAATCAGACTCAGAACAAGTATGTGCGGGTGACCGTGGATGTGGATCCTCATCAAATTCTCTAAGTGGAATGACATGATCACGACATTCTCCCCTTTGAGGTTGCTTCGGAATCGGCTTTCCTTGAGAGCCTCCCAAGGACGTTTTCATGGATTCCTAGCCATTCTGTTTCTCTTAATCCTCGTCAATATTTCAGCTGCTGATTCGCTCATGTTAAAATCAGGGAATCTCACCCTTGCCAGCGACCGTGGAGACTCCACCTTGTTATATCAGGCATTACAACGGGTTGAAGAGGAGCAAGGTTATTACAAAGCACTTTTTGGAATGAGTCTTGATAAACCACTTTCCATTTATTTCTATTACGACCCCAAATCAGCTGGAAATCGGCTCCACGCAGTTCCCTATTGGAGCGCTGGGATTGCCAGGGCCGGCTCCGAGATTCACATTTTTGGTCGAAACCGCACACAATGGCTATCAACCCTTAGACATGAGTTATTTCATGCATTATTGGGACAAAATGATGTCAGTATTCCAGTCTGGCTCAACGAGGGCTTGGCGCAGTGGCATGCCGGACAAATGGATTGGGGTGGTTTTGTAGAATTGGGAACTGCCACAGCTCGAGGTCACTTGATCCCTCTCGTCGATCTGGATGTGATCCTGAGTTTTAATCACAAACAAGCTAACCTGGCCTATGCACAATCTCTTGATGCCACCAGATATTTAATTAAGCACCAAGGAGAGTCTATTCTTCCTTATTTATTGCGGTCTGAAGATCTGGGGTTTCGTAAGCGTTTTCTGGCTGAAACCGGGGAGGATCTTATCGATTTTGAGATTGCCTGGCGAGAAAATCTTGAAGCTCGGTTTTGGTTTTTCAAAATCTCTAGTATCCCAACCCTGTTATGGGCTTTTTCACCCTTGATCGTAATCCTGGCCTGGTTCCTCAAGCGCCGAAGGGGTAAACAGAAGCTTCGCGAATGGGAGCTGGAAGAATCAGTGCCTGACGAACCTGAATACTTCGCCTAAACCCACTTTCGCGGAGTGCAAGTAGCCCGGTTGGTTTCAAGGTTGTGGGCGGTAAATAAAAGTGATTTAGCCGTTGCGGCCCTCCTCCTAAAATCACTTTCAGAAAACCTATTTTCAATGACCATAACGACTCAAACAGGTTTCAATTAAGGGAACGAATAAAGCGAATTTAGCCTTCATTTTAGTTGGCCGGAAATCGGTTTACACATCCCGGTTTTTATGGCATATTCCGGCATTCTCTCGGGGGTCAACATTAAGGAGTCACTATGAGGCTCAAGCAAATCCGTTTAATGCTGTTCATCGGCGCAGTATTGCTGGTAGCGTTCAGTTTTGGTCAATCATCAGTAGATCCAAGACTCACACAGGCCCAGGAGCTGGAAGCTGCTAAAAAAATTTGATTTCTGGGTAGGTGAGTGGAATGTTTACAACCAGCAGGATGTTAAGGTAGACGAAAGCAGCATTGAAAAAATTCTGAAAGATGCTGTAATTCTTGAGAACTGGACCGGGGGCTCTGGAAATACCGGAAAAAGTTTTAACCATTTCTTCGGACAGCGTGAGACAATTTTCACAGCAAAGCACTGACGAGGGAGCCACTTGGTTTGTTGAATATGATTTTAGCTATGTCCGTAAACAGTAAGGGGACTTATGTCAATAAGCATTAGTGTAATTGGATCAACCGGACTCATTGGAATGCAGTTTCTTGAAAGTATTTCTGAAGGAGATTATGCTCAGGTCATAGCCATTACCCGTCGCTCTATACCTAGCCTGCAACAACAGCTCTTCATCAAACAGGCTATCCACGATTTTTCCAACCTTGAAATGCTGGCGGATGACCTAAAAACTGATGTGTTAGTCTGTGCATTGGGGACTACCATTAAAACGGCGGGATCTCAGGCCCGCTTTATGGAAGTTGATCACGATATTCCCCTTGAAACCGCCAGAATTGCCCATGCGGAGGGTTGCAAAACCTTTATCTTGATTTCTGCTGTAGGCGCAAATCCTCAATCATCTATCTTTTACAGCAGGGTAAAAGGCTTATTGGAGGAAGATCTTAAGGAACTTGGTTTTGACCGTCTTTTCATTTTGAGGCCGGGGATGTTGTTGGGTGATCGACAGGAAAAACGCTCGGGTGAATTTATTGGCAAACTCCTAATGCAACCCTTGAATTTCCTGATCCCCTGGAAATATAAAGCCATTCATTTAGCTACACTTGTTTCCACCATTCATCATCTGATAGCCAGTCAAAAACAAGGGCTTCAAATTATTGAAGGCAAAGAGCTCTTTGGATTGAATTGATCCAGAACACATTGAATCAAGGGGTGTGAGTACCAACACTTCAAAAACTTCTCAATTCTCCATATTTACGGCCGATAATACAGTTAACTCGTTATGAGTTTGTTCATCAGTTTTTGGGGGCAAAAACAGGAGAACCGGGACATGGATGAGAAAAAGGGTTATGGCACCCAGTTATTTATCTTGATTGCAGCTCTGGTAGTATTTGCTGGTCTTACCCGATTATAAGATCGACAACTCTAACGGCAGGCAGGGTTAGCTTTTAAAACGAACTATCTACCCTTGTAGAGTGACTCGGGATAGATATAATTGCTGCCGACTTTGACCTGATATAGCTCCCCTGTTTTATCATATTCAAAAATAACCAGCTCACCACTTCCATTATCACCAGTCATGCGGAAGGTGTCTTTTCCCACCGGTATTAGCTCAATGACCTCACTTCCGGGATTATCCTCTGGGGGATAGCTCAGAGTGCTCATTATCAAGCCCTCACCTTTGATCAAAACCAAAGTATAATAAGGACCGGGTTCAATATATGTCCCTGTATATTTTCCCCAGGAGGGGTCGAAAGTTGGTACCGTTTGGGCCGGGGCATATTCAGCCAGAATAGCGGGACCCATATAGTCAAGCATGTGACGCGCAAAAAAGCTGGGTTCACCATCATCAGAATTGGTCAGGACGATCACGCCAATTTTATCTTCTGGAATAAACATGATCTGGGTTCTGTTGCCGCCCACCCAGCCAGAGTGGCCATTGATCGTTTTTCCATTTCGCTGCCAGACAGACAAACCCAGACCCCAACCACTGGACCAGCTTGGTTCTAGAAATTCAACCCGGTGCATCTCTTTTAAGGTGCTGCCTTTAACAACAACACCCTGTGCAT
>JABMOT010000016.1 GCA_013202385.1 Fidelibacterota bacterium | reverse complement strand
TTATGCCCTGGTTGCATCAGATGATGATTGTCTGGTTTTCCACCATGGTTATTATCGCTTTTGTGAGGCAGATTGAGGGCTAGGGAGCCACAGATCCAAAGGGTATTCCCGTCTCGAGAAGTTATTTTGCCACAGAGCCTGTATTCAATATCAGTGTGATGATTATCAGTGTGATCCTGGTTGCATTGTACGCAATATTCTGGTAGGTCCACGCTCCATATTTTAGCTGAGATCTGCTAAATCTTGACTAGGCTGATACAACCTTTCTCTAAAGGGTTGTATCAGCCTTATTTTTACAACCGCTGTTACAAACCGATTCAATCATAAATTTTCACATTTCACCATATTAGCAAGGTGGTCAGGGTAGTCAGAAATGTATATTGTGAGCAAAGCTTGTGTCAAATTGATTTTACGGGAGGAGAAATGATATCATCTAGTTCTCAGTTTATGCGTTTTGTGTTTTTCAATATTCTGTTGCTGTCTGTAGGACCCCTATTATCTCAATCATTTCCTGGACCCAGTGTTCACCATAATCTGGGGAAATTTGTCTGGCGGGTTGATCCCGGATTATGGCTTGATACAAGTGGTCCAATGAAACCAACGGGTAGTTGGCCACAGGGGGTCTACGATTCTGAAAATATCCCATTCCATTATTTTTCAATTGTCACTGAAAGCTATGTCGATTCAAGTAGCAATATTGTTCAGAAAGAAATGAATAATTATTTCTCGCTTCCTGCTCCAGAAGAATATGAAGCACCTTGGGGACTTATTGAGTACCGTCGAGATCAGCCTTCAGATATTCTGATCAATGGCGAATTAGAAAATGAGATTTTTGCTGGTGCCATAGATCTTGCACAAAATGCGGATATTATGTCAGTCCTGAAGTTGAAAGCCAAACCGGGATTTTGGATTACTCTGAAGACCTATTCTTTCACCAATCAGAATCATGATGATTATGTAATTAACCATATGAATATTCAGTATACCCGTAATTGGGAATATGAGGATGATAATCCGGACATTCCACCTCAGATATTAGATAACGTTTACTTTTCGCTTTGGTATATGCTGCAGCCCAGCCGGGCGGGAACCAAAGAGATTTTGGGGCATCGCTGGGGTGAAGACGCTTACGACGATTGGGTGGACTGGGAATCCAGAGCTCCGACTATCCCTTCTGATCTTGATGCAGTTAGACCGGAAATGATTTTGGGTTACGCTTGGGATGGCGATGAGGATGATGTGGTTCAGTTGGAAGCGGGCGGCCAATATTTTAACGATACGGGGGATCCCAGTTTCACTCATGAACAGAAAGGACAATTCCTGTCCTACCAGTACCCGGGATACACACTCCTGCATGCGGACACCGCACCTTCCGATGGGACGGATGATGCTTCACAACCGCATTCAATTCTGGTTTCGAGTCAATATGAATTTTGGAATCAGAATTTTGGAGGTATGAATGCTTATGATTTCATTTCCTCTGGTGAAATGCAGCATCCACCAGACTGGCAAGCTGCAGGTAATAGCCATTGGAAACGGGGTGATGATCTCGTGAATGGGATTGGACCCTATTCTTTTTCAGAGGGTGAAGACATTGATATCGTGTGGGCTGTGGGTGTTGGTGGGATACCCTGGGACAGTACAGTAACAAAGGGAGCTGAGTGGCTAAGCTGGTACCGTGGTGAACCAGGTGCTACTTTTGATAATGAAGCCAAGCGTGACTATATACGACAGGGACTGGACAGCCTTCATGAAAATCTGAGCCATGCCCGTTGGGCATGGGACCGGATCAGCACTGGTGAGCCCATTCCCACACCACCAAGGGCACCAGATTTAGCAGTGACAACAGGCGAAGAATACGTGCACTTAAGTTGGGAGGATTTATCTGGAATTCCAGATGCAGTGACGGGTGTCCCTGATCTGGCAGGCTATCGTATCTTTCGAAAGAGCCTCTCGTCCTTGATCAATTATGAGGAAGCAGAATTTGGGTTGGGCTTGAACTATGAGATGATCGCCGATGTTGGTCCTGATGAGACGGAATATTTTGATTATGGAGCTCTGCCACACTCTGGTGAGGAATTAAATGATTGGTTTTATTATGTCGTGGCCTACGATGACGGAAGCCAGAATACCACAGGATTATATCCAGGTCAATCACTTGAGAGTTCCCATTATGCCAACCGGCATACCACTGGTGTCCGGAGCATTCCGGTCAATTCACTCACATTTGTTCCTGATGATTATGAAAGTGTACAAACAGCCGTTGATATGAGTCTCCCAGGAGATACAATAATTATGAGACCGGGTATTTATGAAGAATTCATCGTGCTAAACCACAATCTGAATCAACAAATTACTCTCGGCTCTATGTTTTTATTGACGGGAGATACGGCTTACATCTCAAGCACTGTCCTCCAAGGTGGTGGGATTGATCTGCATAATGAAAGTGATCTAGATCCCATGATACTCTCGGGTCTAACTATCAGAAACACCTCAAATGGAATAACGGGTGAAGGGGCACTTGTCTTGGACAATCTGCTTGTGATCAACAGTTTATCTAGTGGAATAAATTTTAGATATAGTGATTTCAGCTTAAATAATGTGACCCTGGAAAACAATGCTGGCAATCCCGACGGAGGGGGTCTTTTTCTTCTGACTTCTTCAGGTACGATGCAAAATTCAAAGATACATGCAAATACAGCGCGTAAAGGGGGAGGAATCTTTATAAGAAGGTCTCAACTCAAGCTTGTGAATACCTTGGTTCATGATAATTACTCTGAACTATCCGGTGGCGGAATGTATGCTTCACTTTCGGGTAATGATTGTGAGTTGGAGATGATAAATTCAACCATCAGTTCAAATACTGCTGGGACAACGGGTGGAGGTCTTATTGCGGATGGGGGTCCCCGCATTAGGATTATGAATAGCATTGTTTGGGAAAACCAGCCAGACCAAATATTCTTTGCAAACTATGCATCTTATCCTGATACAGCTCAATTTGAATATTCAAATATCCAACGAGGACTGGAAGGAATGGTGGCTACTGAAGGTTTAACAATTAACTGGCTGGAGGGAAGTATTGATCTGGACCCGCTTTTTATGGATACCAGCATGGTTGATTTCAGCTTGAGTGGCCTGTCACCCTGTATTGATGCGGGAATGCCTGATGTCGCTGACCTTGGTCTGCCCAGCATTGATCTGGCAGGAAATGTGAGAGTCTGGGATGGTAATTCAGATGGCAGTGCCAGGATTGATATGGGTGCCCATGAGTATGGAGCCCCGGTTTCAATCCATAACGGTGATGAAACCACACCGTTGAAGTTTCAGCTTAGAAACAATTACCCAAATCCGTTTAACTCAACTACCACCATTCGCTACGAGCTGCCCGTATCTGGAGAGTTTAAGCTGGTGGTTTATGACTTAAGGGGCCGAAAGGTTCAAACCCTGGCGGCAGACTATGCTTCTGTGGGCCGATATGAAACACGCTGGTACGGGGTCGATGACGCTAACAATCCAGTGAGCGCCGGTATTTATTTCTGTCGCTTAGAAGCCAGTTCCTTCAGTAAAACTATCAAAATGGTTCTGCTAAAATAGAAAAATTATCGGCAGCTCTGATCTGAAAAAATGATGTGGATCAACTTATTATATGGAGAGGATATATGCACTTGGGTCGACCTAGAAATGCAGTAATACTCCATATTATGATATTGATGCTGACAGTTCCTTGTCTAATCGCCCAAGCTATCGACATGGCCGTAGTGAATCACAATTTGGGGACATTTGGTTGGAGGGTTGATCCCATGCTTTTTCTTGAAACCAGCGGGACGCGAAAACCCACAGGTAGCTGGCCTCAAGGTGTTTATGATTCGGAGCAGTTTCTATTTTACTGGTGTATAATCGCAACAGAGAGCTATGTTGATTCTGCGGGAATAGTCCAGGGAAAGCAGACTAAAAAATTCTTGAGCCTGCCTGACCCTTCGGAGTATGATGCCCCCTGGGGTCTTTTCGAGTACCGCAGAGATATGCCTCCATTAATGACAATCGATGGCTATCCAGAAGGCGACGATTTTAGCGGTGTCATTGATATTTCACAATCCGCAGATATCATGTCTGTCCTGCGACTTAAGGCGGAGCCTGGATTATGGATAACATTAAAAACCTATTCATTCAGCAATCAGAATCACGATGACTACGTGATCAATCATATGAATATTGAGTATACCCGGAATTGGGAGTATGCGGATGATTTCCCTGACATCCCTGCCCAGAGCATGGAAAATGTGTATTTCTCGCTGGCTTATTTAATGCAACCTAGCTTCGCAGGTATGCAGGAGGTCACCGGTCATCGTTGGGGTGGTGATGCCTATGATGATTGGGTGGACTGGGAGTCGAGAGTGCCTACGGTTGACTCTGGACTGGATGCAAACCGCCCTGATATGATCCTGGGATATGGCTGGGATGGGGACGACACAGATATCGCTCAATTGGAGCCAGGAGGGTCGTATTTTAATGATACAGGCGATCCCAGCTTCTTGCATGATCAAAAAGGGCAACTCCTGTCATATCAGTTCCCAGGCTATACACTATTACACGCGGATCAATCACCTACTGATCCGACGGATGATCCCAGTCAACCACATACTATCGCTTTGAGTGATGTATATAATGTATGGAATAGCAGCTACAGTGGCATTGGTGAATATGATTTTATTTCATCTGGGGCAATGCAGCATCCCCCAGACTGGGAAGACCCGAATAATAGCCATTGGTCAAAAAGTGATCTCCTGCATATGGGGATTGGACCCTATAATTTTGAGGAGGGTGAAGACATTGATATCGTGTGGGCCATAGGTGTTGGCGGGATTCCCTGGGACAGTACGGTAACAAAGGGCGCGGAATGGCTACGCTGGTATCGCGGAGAACCTGGAGCCACATTTATTGATGAAGCAAAGAGAGATTATATCCACCAAGGCTTGGACAGTCTGCATAAAAATCTGAGCCATGCCCGTTGGGCATGGGACCGGATCAGAAATAGTGAACCCATCCCCACACCACCTCGATCACCAAATTTAACAGTAGAGTCCATGGGAGATCACGTCCATTTGACCTGGGAAGATTTATCTGCTGTTCCTGATGCGGTCACGGGTGTTCCAGACTTGGCAGGTTATCGAATCTACCGTAAAAATTATAAAGCGCTGATAAACTTTGCATCAGCAGAATTCGGGCTGGGACATGGCTATGATCTACTTGCCGAACTTGGAACCGATGAAACCTCTTATGACGATTATCGGGCAGCCCCTGAGGGCTACCCACCCTCAGACAAATGGTACTACTATGTGACGGCGGTTGATGATGGAACTCAAAACTTCGCCGGTCTTTTTCCCGGTCAATCGCTGGAGAGTTCCCACTATGCCAATCGTCATAGCCACGCTGTAGTAGCCAATTTAGATTCTATGACCCCTGCCCCGAATCAATTACCAGGCTTTATTGCGCTTTCGAACAACTACCCCAACCCATTTAACTCAACAACGCTCATTAAATATGGATTGAATGAACCAGGCGATATAAGCCTGTATGTCTATGATCTAAACGGGAGGGTGGTCAGAACGCTGGCGAGAGATAGCCACCTAATTGGCTGGGGAGAAACCTATTGGGATGGGACCCATGACAATGGCGACATCGTGGCTGCAGGTGTATATTTTTGTCAACTACAGGTAAAAAGCACGACCACAAGCTGGACCGGAACCTTTCGAAAAACCATAAAGATGGTCTTGATTAAATAATACACGCGGTTTAGCGGAGATTTGGTTGGAGTGCTAAACTCCCCTCAGCATTTAAAGCCTGCTGGCAGGCCCATTCTAATGGATAGGTTTAATCTTTCATTTCAATCTCTGCATTGACTCGTAATCCCTTCCAGTCTGCGCCC
>JABMOT010000152.1 GCA_013202385.1 Fidelibacterota bacterium | reverse complement strand
TAAATATCACACAGCGGTGAAATTAAATCCCACCTTGCTGGGACCAAAAAAGTTACGCGGAATTTTAAACGAACAACTGGGTTACGAGAGAGCCATTGTTCCTGATGAAGCTTTTGAACATGATTTAAAATATCCAGATGCACTCAAACTTATCCGAAATCTTAATGAGAAAGCCAAACTTGCCGGGGTTGAGTTTGGACTCAAATTAACCAATACTCTGGAAGTCCAGAATCACCGACCAGTTTTTCCAGAAAATGAAACCATGATGTATCTCAGTGGTCGAGCTCTCCATCCCATCAGCATCAATCTGGCAGCACAACTTCAACAGGATTTTAAGGGAAAATTGGACATCTCCTTCTCTGCCGGAGCCGACGCTTTCAATGTTGCCGATATATTGTCCTGCAATTTACGACCGGTGACAACCTGTACGGATGTCCTGAAACCAGGTGGATACACCCGTTTGGGACAATATTTGAGCAATCTTTCAGGTTCAATGCGAAGTGCCAAAGCAACCAGTCTGGATGACTTCATTTGCAGCGGCACTGCATCCGGCACCCCTGTTCAGGCGGCAGGACTGGAAAAATTGTCCAAATATGCTGGAGTCGTCGCCCAAAACACCCAATATCATAAGCACAATCACCATTTTGACAGCATTAAAACCAATCGCAAGCTGGGTCTTTTTGATTGCATTGAGCCGCCCTGTGTTGATGCCTGTGCTGCTGATCAGAATATTCCAGAATATCTGTACCAGACCTCTCAGGGTGATTTTGAAAAAGCCTTTATTGCCATCCAGGACACCAATCCTATGCCTGGGGTGACCGGTCATGTCTGTGATCATCTCTGTCAATTAAAATGCACCAGAAATAATTATGATTCACCCCTTTTGATTCGTGAGATAAAACGGTTTGTGACTGAACGTGAAATCGCAAGAACTGATGCCGTTAAAGTCAGCCCTCTTGATCATAGAGTGAGTGTCATCGGTGCCGGGCCAGCCGGATTGTCCTGTGCCTATTTTCTTGCCCGAGCGGGTGTGAAAGTGGAGGTTTTCGAAAGTAAACCCTTTGTTGGCGGTATGGTTTCTGACGCTATTCCAGAGTTCAGATTGACTGATGAGGTAATTGATCTCGATGTTGATGTTTTAAAACAACTTGGGGTTCAATTCCGGTTTGGAACAGCAGTGAATAAGCAGCTCTACGAGACACTGAGTAAATCCAGTGATGACATATTTATTGGTGTTGGGGCGCAAAAAGCACTGACGCTCGGAGTTGACGGAGAAAATCTGCCAGGAGTGCTCAATCCCCTCCATTTCCTGTCTGAAGTTCGGCAAGGTGAACGTCCTGAGTTAGGCAAAGATATTTTCATCATTGGTGGTGGAAATACCGCCATGGATGCTGCCCGAACGGCGCTTCGATTGTCAGGTGGGTCAGCCAATGTGACTGTTCTCTATCGCCGAACCCTCCATGAGATGCCTGCTGATATTGACGAGATCGAAGCCGCACTGGCTGAAGGCATCATCTTTCATGAGTTGATTACACCTCTATCTTTCAGCGGAACTGATCGAGTCCGACATATCCATTGCCAGAAAATGATATTGGGTGAGCCTGATGCCAGCGGTCGCCACCGCCCACTACCGCTGGAAAACGAATTCATAGATTTGCCCGTGGATACTGTTATTCCAGCATTAGGACAGGCAATAAGTGTTGATTTTCTTGCTGAAAAGGACCTGAAGGTCAACCCGACAACCTGCATTACCAATATTGAGCATGTGTACGCTGGCGGAGATGCTGTGCGAGGTGCCTCAAGCGTCATCAATGCCATCGGAGATGGACAAAACGCTGCAAAAAACATTCTTAAAAACATTCCTCTGGCCAAATCGACAATTAGCATTCCCTTGCGGGTCATAACAATTGACGATTTGAAGAAAAAAGCTGCACTCCGTGAGTACGGAATCGTTCCGCCCCCTGCCGACCCAGACCCCAATGCGGAGTTTCCCCAGGTTCATCGAACTTTGACTGAAGAAGAAGCCATAACTGAAGCCAGTCGCTGTTTGTTATGCGATGATTATTGCAGCGTTTGTGTCGGTGTTTGTCCAAATCTGGCCAATCTCACCTATATGGCAAAAGCAGTCAATTATCCCATTCTCGAAGCCACCTACAAGGATGGCAATCTGGCTTATCAGGAAGCTGGAGCGCTAAATATCTCTCAGGAACCACAGGTGTTGAATATTGGGGATTTCTGTAATGACTGTGGAAACTGCACCACTTTTTGTCCCACATCAGGGGATCCATATCTGGATAAACCTCGGATTCATCTCTCCGATCAAAGCTTCAATGAGGCTGAATCAGGCTATCAGCTCACTGGCAAGACCCTGCGTTTCAAAGAAAAGAATTATCTCTCCGTTCTCACCTTCCATGATGGTGACTATATGTATCATTCACCTACAGCTCAGGTCCGCTTTAACGGTCAAAACAAAGAGATAGATTCCATAAATATCGAATCGAACAGTAAATACTTCAGCACATTGGAAGCGCTTGAGATGATCGTATTGTATGAAAGTTTGGTTGAAATCCCGATGTTGAAAAAGCGTTGAGTTTGGTTTTTGGTGCTTGTGGCTTAGAGGGGTGGAAACTTGAAACTTGGGAAATGGGAAATGGGAAATGGGAAAATTGAAACAAGGGTTAAAAAACTATTTGGATGAAAAGATTATAGAACTGATACTATGGTCACGGTTTAACAACACCCCAAACAACTGATAGAATACAATTATGAAAGAGTTAGTATCGCTTGATGTATCAAATATTTTTTGTGCTTGAAGGGCATTTTGGACACGAATTACACGAATTTATTCAAATGAGCACGAATTTTATTCATATCCTTCAATCGTGTCCTTCAGAAGGTCCATGATGACTGACATAGTTTACGCAGAATTATCATTTACCATCGTTGGTTGCGCTATGGCGGTTCATCGTCAACTCGGTTATGGCTTTCTTGAAAAAGTGAATGGGAATGCGCTTTCAATCCTGCTCAGGAAGAAGGGCTTAAGCGTTCAGACACAACATCCAATAACAGTGATGTTTGAGGGTGAGGTTGTGGGAGAATATTTTGCAGACATGCTTGTAGAGGAAAAAGTCATTCTGGAGCTAAAGGTGGCCGAGCGCGTCGCTGAGGCACACAAAGCACAAGCCCTTAACTACTTAAATGCGACTGGCTTAAAATTGGCAATCATTCTTAATTTCGGGCCAAAGAGACTCGAAAGTCACCGGATTGTCAATTGATGCTTATTTTGATTGCTCATATACCACGACCTTTCACAAACGATCACAAATCTGTGAGCCCAAAAAGAATTCGTATCCATTCGTGGAAACTTCGTGACATTTGTGTCAAATTGTTTGAGACCAATATCCTATGAAAACAATCCTGATAAAAAATGCTTTGCTGATTGCCACCATGAATGATCGATTCGAGGAACACTCTGGTGGGCACATTCTTATTGAAGACGGATTAATTAAGTCTATCGGACCCAAAACTCTTGATATTCAAGCAGACAATATTATTGATGCCACCAATATGGTGGTTACGCCAGGCTTTATTAATACCCATCACCATCTCTACCAAACACTGACTCGCAACATCCCTCTGATGCAGGATCAACCGCTCTTCTCCTGGCTAAGTAATCATTATGAAGTCTGGAGAGAACTTACAACTGAAGCCGTCTCAATTAGCACTCAGACAGGGCTGCTTGAGTTGATGAAAAGTGGTGTCAGCACCAGCTCAGATCATCTTTACCTTTTTCCCAGCCAAGCCAGTCCAGAGCTGATTGACACCGAAATTGAAGCTGCAAAAAAGCTGGGTGTTCGATTCCAGCCTACCCGAGGCTCCATGTCCCTGGGGAAATCAAAAGGGGGGCTACCTCCTGATGATGTGGTTCAAACCGAGGCCGTTATCCAAAAGGATACTGAGCGCCTGGTGGCTAAGTATCATCAAGATTCTGCTGGGGCCATGACTCGAATCTCGCTGGCACCCTGTTCACCCTTTTCAGTTACACCTGAGCTCATGAAGCAGACTGCTGCATATGCTCGCGAGAATCATTTGCAGATTCATACCCATCTCGCCGAGACACTGGACGAAGAGGCTTTCTGTCTGAAAACTTTTGGTCAAAGACCGGTTGCCCTGATGCAAAACCTGAACTGGCTCACTCCCAACGCCTGGTATGCCCACTCCGTTCATTTGAATGATGCAGAGATTAGCAGTATGGGTGAAAATGGTGTCGGTGTTTCCCACTGTCCTTCGTCAAATATGCGGCTGGGTTCTGGTATCGCCAGAATTCGTGAATTGCTTCATGCCGGCGTAAACGTTAGCCTGGGTGTAGATGGCAGCGCATCCAATGATTCCGGGGATATGCTTCTTGAAATGCGGAATGCCATGCTCTTATCGCGATTGAGAGAGCAAGACTTCTGGCTATCGGCCAGAGATGTTCTCAAGATGGCAACCAGAGGTGGTGCAGCGGCTTTGGGTCGCGATGACATTGGTGAATTGACTGTCGGGAAACAGGCTGACCTGGCATTTTTCAAGATGGATGGCTTATCACAGGCCGGAAGTCTGTCTGACCCGCTGGCAGCCCTGGTGTTTACAACCCGATCCCGTCCAGTAGACCATCTGATTATCAACGGAAATCAAGTGATCACCCATGGCAACTCAATCATTGATGAAAGTGTTCTGGCAATGCAACACAACCGTATCGCCAGTAAAATGTTAGAACGCGCCAGTGAGCGCACGAATATCAAATTCAGATAGGTGGATTATGTGGAGCTCGATCGAACAAATAATCAAACCCGAGAGTTTTAACGAAGCTCTGGCCTTGGGTCAAGAAGCCGGATCAGCTTTCTTTTCTGGTGGCACTTATCTGGTGGGAACCCAGGCAAAGACGATTCACACCCTTCTAGATCTAAATCATCTCTTATCAGATCATATTGAGCAACAAAGTAATGCACTGCTTGTAGGAGCCGGCGCTACGCTGCAAAATATGCTCGGATCAGCCTCAGGCATGCTGGCAACGGCAATTATAGAATCCTGCCCCTCCAAAAACATCCGGAATCAACGCACGCTGGGTGGCGAGATTGCTCAGGGACGTCCCGATTCTGATTTATTGGTTTACCTCCACGCCGCCGAGGCGAAACTACACCTAAATGATTCAGAAACGCTTATCCCACTCGCCGAATGGGATGAATCTGGAATCATCTCCAAAGTCTTGATACCGGAGAACGACACAAAAATGGAACGCGTATCTGTCCTGGATTCAGCTCCAGCCTTCGTTATCGCTGCCTTAAATCAAACCACCGAAACCATCACTCTGGCTATTGGTGGGAAAGCCAGAAAAATCCTATATGCCAAAACCGCTATTGCTCCTGATGAACAAAAAATCAGGGTTTTTATGGAATCAGTGGAGTCCCTTTTTAATCATGACCATTTCGGATCTCCTGCCTATAAACGACAATTGGTATCCAACCTGCTGTGTGAAATGATGGTGGAAAAATGATCGTTCAGTTTGAATTGAATGGAAAACTGGTTAAAACCGATGTGAAACCAGGCAAAACCTTGCTGGAATTTTTGCGAGACCAGCAAATCCACAGTGTCAAACATGGATGTGATCATGGTGAATGTGGTGCCTGTGCCGTGCTGCTGGAAAACAGGAGCGTAAATGCCTGTCTCATTCTTATACACAGTGTGGATGGAAAGAAGATTGAGACCCTGGAAAATTTCTCCACCCATGAACACCTACACCCCCTTCAGGAGAGCTTTTTACAAGCGGGAGCAGCCCAATGTGGATATTGTACACCTGGAATGTTACTCTCCCTTGAAGCCCTGGATCGTGAGGGACACCCCGTTGATGAAGCTGAGTTGCGAGATGCACTGAATGGCAATTTGTGTCGATGTACAGGATATGTAAAGCCCATTGAAGCTGCTCAAAAAGTATTTCAAAACAGCAAAAAGACAGAGGCGCTTTCATGAGGGTCGTCGGGAAAGATACACCGCGGGTTGATGGACATGCTCTGGTCAGGGGAAAACCTGTTTTTGCAGACGACATTCAGCTTCAAAATGTGCTCCATGTAAAAATTCTGCACAGTCCAGTTGCTCATGCGAAAATCATTGAAATAGATACGTCGAGAGCACTAGCTCTGGATGGTGTTGTAGCTGTTTTTACCTATAAAGATTTCACTCCTCACTATTACACCACAGCAGGTCAAGGTTACCCGGAACCGGGTCCAAGGGATATGTGCATTCTCGATTCGACCGTGCGCTACGTAGGCGATAGAGTTGCATTTGTGGCAGCAGAAACCCTTGAAATCGCAGAGCAAGCCCTGGATCTTATCCGGATTGAGTACGCTGAACTGCCCTGCATCTTTGACGTTGAGAAGGCAATGACCGCCGGTTTTGCCATCCATCCCAAAACTGGTGCCACTGGAATCCATGATGTTCACAAAAATATCGCTGCCCATCTGGATGCAGAACTGGGAGATGTGGATGCTGCTATTGCGGCATCGGCTCACAGTTTTTCTGGAACCTACAGCACCCCTTTTGTCCAGATGGCCTCTATCGAGCCTCACATTTCTTTAACCTGGCTGGATGAAAATAATCGGCTTGTGATTCGAACGTCCACCCAGGTCCCCTTTCATGTGCGTCGCATTGTTGCCGAGGTTCTACACATCCCCGTCAGCCGAATCCGCGTGATTAAACCCAGGATTGGTGGCGGTTTTGGTGGTAAACAAGAAATCCTGAACGAAGAACTTGTGGCCGCTGTTACATTGAAAACAGGTCGACCAGCCCGGATCGAGTATAGTCGCAAAGAGGAGTTGTACGCAGCACGTTTACGTCATCCCGAGCTGGTGAAGTTTCGATTGGGCTTTGATGAAAACCATTTGCTCACAGCCATCGATCTGAATATTCTAGAAAATTGTGGTGCCTATGGCCCACACGCTCTGACGGTGATGTCGGTCACTGCTCAGAAAGCATTGAGTATGTATAAATCGCCCAATATTCGTGTGAATGGTGACGGTGTTTATACCAATCTTCCAATTGGCGGTGCCTATCGTGGCTATGGTGCTCCGCAAGCATTCTTCCCGCTGGAAAGTCTTATGGATGAGGCCGCTGAAAGCATGGGGATTGACCCCATTGAATTGCGCTTGAAGAATGTTTTTCAGGTAGGCGATGATATTCCCATCGCCAAGATCCTTGGGGAAGGTCGTGAGGGTTTCCCCATGGTACTCTATAGTACCGAGATTGCCGCTTGCCTGATTGAGGGTCGTAAACTAAGTCACTGGGATTCCATCAGAGGCGCAAAACAATCCGGACGTTATCGTCGCGGAATCGGAGTAGCTGTTGCGGGACAGGGTTCAGGGATACCAGGCATCGATATGGGCTCTGCCTTTATCAAGATGAATGAAGATGGCGGCTTTAACCTCCAGGTTGGAGCAACTGATTTAGGAACCGGTTCTGATACAGCACTGGCGCAAATCGCTGCTGAGGTCCTCAATGTTGCAGTGGATAAAATCATTGTCTATTCATCAGATACAGATCTGACACCTTTTGACACGGGGGCGTATGCTTCGAGCACGACGTATATTTCCGGTGCTGCAGTCAAAAAAGCAGCAGAAAACTGCAAAAGCATGATACTGGAGCAGGGTAAATTATTGCTCGGTGTAGCTGAAGCAGAAATCGTTGATACGGCCGTTGTGGCTGCCAATGGTTCCAGCATCTCTTTCAGGGATATCTGTACCAAATCCTTTTATACTGAAGAACAAAAACAGATCATGGGGACAGCTTCCCAGCTCAGCTACGACTCCCCTCCTCCTTTTAATGCCACTTTTGCAGAAGTGGAAGTGGATACGCTCACCGGTAGCGTGCGGGTTAAAAAAATCGTGTCTATCACAGATGCCGGCCAGATTATCAATCCCAAAATGGCCGAGGGTCAGGTTGAAGGTGCAATACCTCAGGCTCTGGGGATGGCATTAAGCGAATTTATACCCTTTGATGAAAAGGGTCGCCCAATCAATCTTGATTTCAACAGTTATCACATATTCACCGCCAAGGATATGCCTGAATTGGTGGTCCGCTTTGCTGATTCCCATGAACCCACAGGACCCTACGGTGCCAAAGCTGTCGCTGAGATTCCCATCAATGCCCCTGCCCCTGCCGTGACAAATGCAATTTATAATGCGGTGGGTGTGCGGGTGAAACATCTGCCGGTACGTTCTGAACAAATCCTCGGGGAGCTGCTTAACCATTAACAATCTGGAGACACCTAAAATGAATGCTAAAAGACGCTGTGGCTGGGCTCCAGCTCATAAACCCAATTATGTCAAGTACCACGATGAGGAATGGGGTGTCCCAGTATACGATGATAAAAAAATGTTTGAGTTCCTGGTTCTGGAATCATTTCAGGCAGGTTTATCATGGGAAAT
>JABMOT010000151.1 GCA_013202385.1 Fidelibacterota bacterium | reverse complement strand
TCGGTTCCCTAGTGGATGGTCATGACTACATCCCAAAAGCCATTTCCCGTGGTGCTTCAGCGGTTATGGCCTCCACTTCCTGGGACGGATGCGAAGCTTGGGAGGCTTCCATCCCACTGATAATCACAGATGATCCCGTGCAAGCTCTTGCTGACCTTGCCGCTAAACACCGGGACCTTTTTGAAATACCCATCATCGCCGTTACCGGGACCAACGGTAAAACATCCACCAAAAATCTGCTGTCCCACCTCCTGGCACAGAGATATTCAGTGTTAAGCACTGAGGGTAATTTCAACAATCATATCGGTTTGCCTCTCACCTTGCTAAATCTGAATGAGACCCATGAAATGGCCGTCATTGAAATGGGAGCCAGTCAGAAGGGTGACATAAAATACCTATGTAAAATTGCCAGGCCTACGCAGGGTGTCATCACCAATATCAGCCTAGCCCATACAGAATTTTTTCAGACCCTGGATATGATTCAAGCTACCAAGGGTGAACTTTTTGAATATCTCCAAGCGCATACCGGCCAGGTGTTTGTCAACCTTGATGATGAGCTGGTGGCTGAGTTAGGTTCAACGACCAGCAATCCAGTTTCATATAGCTTTAGCAAACCTTGTGATAACTTTTATAGCCTGACCGGTCCCGATGAAAAGGGCTGCTACGACCTACACTTCCAGAATGTACAGGCACACCTCAGCCAGGCAGGAAAAGTCATAGGTTTCAATGCCGGGGCTGCAGTTACCATCGCCATCAATAATGGTATCAACCTTGAGCAGATCCAGCAATCCCTTGGAGATTATTCAGGTGAAAAAGGGCGCATGTCGCATGAATTATTCAGAGGTATAGACTTTTATAATGACGCCTACAATGCAAATCCCGCCAGCGTTAAAGCAGGCTTTGAAACGATTTCAGGAATGCAGGTGGATTCGCGCAAAATTTTAGTCTTCGCAGATATGCTTGAATTAGGGGCTTCCAGCGAAGGGTTGCACATCATTGCGGCGGAACAGATGATGGCATTCGGATTTGATCACATAATTTTATTCGGCAAAGAAACTAAGTTTTGTGCCACCCGCTTAGAAGAACAGGGTTTTAACTCATATTTCCATAGCACAAATAAACCTGAGTGTATTCAACATTTCTTGAATGAATTGAATGTTGGTGATCTGGTCTATCTGAAAGGTTCTCGAAGTATGCAATTAGAAGCATTTATCGTAGCATATAAGGAAGTTGACTAATGTTATACCACCTTTTGTTGCCACTCCAGGAATATTTCTCCGCTTTCAATGTATTTCGCTATATCTCATTCCGCTCCGCCGGTGCTGCTATAACAGCTGTTCTCTTTTCCTTTATTGTTGGTCCCTGGATCATTAAAAAACTGAACAAAATGCAAATTGGCGAAACAATTCGGACGAATGGTCCTGAAACACATACCGCCAAAGCGGGAACGCCGACTATGGGTGGCTTAATCATCATCGGTGCCATCTTAGTCGCCACGCTTCTTTTTGGCAGATTAGACAATATTTATATCCAGATGATGGTAATTTCCGTGCTCTGGATGGGAATCGTGGGATTTGTTGATGATTATCTGAAAGCCGTCAAAAAGTCAAAAAAGGGGCTTATAGCACGTTATAAACTTCTAGGCCAAATTAGTCTGGGGCTTGTGCTTGGCACTGTGATGGTCCTTCATCCTGAATTTGAGGTGGCTCGAACTGCAACCACCCTGCCCTTTTTTAAGGACCTGGTATTCGATATGGGTTCCGCCTGGATATACATCCCATTTGTAATTTTTGTCATCACTGCAACATCCAACTCTGTGAATCTGAGTGACGGACTGGATGGTCTCGCCTCAGGCTTAATGGCTATTGCTGCTCTCGTGTTTGCAGGAATTGCCTACATCACTGGCCGTGCAGACTTTAGCCAGTATCTTAATATTATCTATCTCCCTAGTGCAGGAGAGCTCACTGTCTTTTGTGCGGCACTCATTGGAGCTTCGCTTGGTTTTCTCTGGTATAATGCCCGACCTGCAGAGGTCTTTATGGGTGATACCGGGTCGCTGGCTCTGGGAGCCGCACTTGGGGCAGTGGCAGTTATGCTGAAGAAAGAGTTCTTGCTTCCATTTGCCGGTGGCGTCTTCATCATTGAATCAATCTCCGTCATCATTCAAGTGCGCTATTTTAAATATACAAAGCGGAAATTTGGCGAGGGGCGTCGATTATTCAGGATGGCTCCTATACACCATCATTTTGAACTCAAAGGTTGGGACGAGAATAAAGTGGTGATTCGCTTCTGGATCCTGGGAATTCTGTTCGCCTTTCTAACATTGACAACCTTTAAGATCAGGTAATCGTGGACAGGTCAAAAATAAAAGGTCAAAAAGTGACCATTCTGGGCAGTCAACGCTCAGCTTTGGGAGCCGCTCGATTATTGAGTCATTTTGGCGCTCAGATTCTCATCAGTGAATCTAGTGCTGATAAATTCAGTGCTGACAAACGCAAACTTCTCACTGATATACAGGCAACCTTTGAATTTGGATACCATTCACCAGATGTGCTTGAGAGTGACTTTATTGTTGTCAGCCCTGGTATTCCTGAAAATGCCGATATCATGTTAAAAATCCGGGAGAAGGGAATTCCCGTATATTCAGAAATTGAAGTGACTTCATGGTTCATCGATGCCCCAATCATTGCTGTTACGGGGTCGAACGGTAAAACCACAACTGTCAACCTGATCCATCATCTGCTCCAAGTCGCTGGATATGACAGTTTTCTCGGCGGAAATGTCGGTGTTGCTGCCTCTGAAGTCCTTTTGAATAGCCTGACAAAAGAGCCGAAAAAACCAATTTTCGTACTCGAAGTGAGCAGCTTTCAACTGGACAACATTCATAGCTTCAAACCGCAGGTTGCAGTCATTCTAAATCTTAGTCCCGATCATTTGGATCGATACCCCACTTTGGATGCTTATTATGAATCAAAGCTCAGCATCTTGAAAAATTTGGATGCTGACTGTAGCGCCATCATTAATCGCGATGATCCGGAATTGCTTAGCCGGGTCGTAATTGGTGGGAACTTCCGCTTTTTCGCAGTGGACAGTCTTGAAGGGGCTGATGCCATGATAGCAGAAAGAATCCTGGGGCTGATGCGCGAAGGAGTCTGGAGTCCCATATTGCCAGCTGAAGCACTTCCGCTGCCCGGCAAACATAATTTGAGTAATGCGCTGGCTGCAGTTGCAGCAGTGATGGATTTCATTCCTGAAACAGAGACCTTAGCCATGGGTCTTATAACATTTTCACCTGTCCCCCATCGAATTGAGTATGTGGGGAAGGTCAACGGTATCCTGTGCTATAATGATTCCAAAGCAACAAATATTGCTTCCACAAAAGTTGCCATCCAGAGTTTTAATCAACCCCTGTGGCTCATTTTAGGTGGGAAAGATAAGGGTGGCGATTTTACATCCCTAATCCCGCAACTTGAGGAATCACTGCGTGAAGTTCTCCTGATTGGAGCAGCCAGTGAAATAATCGAATCACAGATAAGTCCAGCCCTTTCATACAAAAAACTTGATACCCTCGAAAAGGCCATTGATTACAGCCTGGAACACGGTGAACCCGGAGATGTTCTTTTGCTTTCGCCAGCCTGCGCCAGTTTTGATCAATTTGAAAACTTTGAAGCTCGCGGAAATCTTTTTAGAACCCTGATTCAGTCACGTGAAGGGTGGTCAATGTGAAAACATTTCATCTGGATAAAGTATTGTTTTTTATAGTAATCATTCTATTTGTTGCCGGTTCGGTGGTCATGTATTCAGCATCGACCTCACAAAATCCAGATTCAGCGCACTATCTAAAACGGCATCTCCTTAACGGGTCCATTGCAATCATGTTAGGGATCATTTTCGCCCGTTTCCCCCATCAATATTTTCGCCCGCTTCGTTACGTAATTCTGATTGGCATCTATTTGCTCTTACTGGGGGTCTTGATCTATAACAAGTCCATGGGACTCAATCATCCCGCCAGATGGTTATATATAGGTAGTTTCAGTTTCCAGGTCGCAGATTTTGTTCGGCTGGGTATGATCATTTTTATTTCGGACTACTTACATCGTAACCAACATAAACTCGCCGATTTTAAAAAGAGTGTTCTGCCAGCCTTCATCCTTGTGGCCTCAGTGGTTGCCCTGGTTGCCATTCAGCCAGATCTTTCATCTTCGCTAATGATTATGATGCTATGTCTGACCCTTTTTTACCTTGGCAATATTCAAATCAGTCACATCTCGGCATTCTTGTCGCTTGGCTCAATCGCCGCCATGGTATATGCCTGGACGAATCCGTATATGTGGCAACGGATCACAACTTTCCTGAGTGATAATGTAGATGTTGCCAATGAAGGATTCCAGGTCCACCACTCACTTATGGGTCTTGCTCACGGTGGTCTAGGTGGTGTGGGTCTGGGCAATAGCTATGTCAAAGATCTATTTTTACCTGAACCGCATACCGATTTTGTCTTCAGCATCCTAGGAGAAGAATTCGGATTTATTGGCTCCTTGTTTTTCTTATCTCTTTTTTTGCTACTGTTTATGAGAGGGCTCCGAATCGCCAGAAACTCTGCCGATTCATTCAGCATGTTACTTGCGATCGGAATCAGTTTTTCAGTGTTCAGTTTTGCTATGGTAAACATCGGCGTCGTTACAGGATTTTTACCCACAACAGGACTGCCCTTGCCCCTGATCTCATATGGAGGTTCAAATTTATTAGCCACATCTGTGATGTTGGGCATCCTTTTCAATATATCGTCAAACAATGAATCGGGTAAGGTTCTGTCAGCAGAAAGGGTGTTGAACATTGATTTCTAGATCAGACAACAACACACTACGCATCGCCCTGGCAGGCGGTGGAACAGGTGGGCATATCGTTCCAGCTCTGGCAATCGCAGAATATCTGGAAAAACGTGTCCCTGAGCAGAGTATATTTAAAGAAGTAAAGTTCCTTTTCTTTGGGAGTGATTATGGCATGGAGTCAAAATTGATTCCAGAAGCTGGATTTGATCTTGTAATGCTCCCAATTCGCGGACTCTCACGCTCATTCTCTCTGTCTGGACTCAAACATAACCTCATGCTTCCCGGACGCTTGATGCTATCTGTCATTAAAGCCAATAAAGCCTTACGTGAATTTAATCCTCATATTACTGTTGGAACAGGCGGCTATGCCAGCGCCATTCCCGTTCGACAGTCTCTCAGGAATAATATCCCCATCGTTTTGCAGGAGCAGAATAGCTATCCGGGCATGGTCACCCGCGTATTTGCCCCTAAGGCAAAACAAGTGTTTCTCACTTACGCTGATGCTCAGCGTTATTTAAAAAATGCAGAAACACTCATAACAGGTAATCCTATCCGCCATTTAGGAGCTAAGCTTGACCGGGCGGAGTCCGCTCATTTTTTCGGCCTGAATCCAGAACTGCCAACGCTTTTCATTCTGGGTGGATCTCAGGGCGCAAGGGCAATCAATAGGCATTTTATTGAGAAAGCCAGTCACTATTTGGATAAGCTCGGAATGCAGATTCTATGGCAAACAGGGAAGGCAGATTTTGAATTCTGTCAAAAACAAATTTCCAGTAATCCCAGAGTCGTATTGCGACCCTTCATTAAGGAGATGGCTAAGGCATATTCCCTGGCAGATCTCATGGTTTGCCGCTCAGGAGCCATGACACTCACAGAAATCAATCACTTTGGAATACCTGCCATTCTAATCCCACTACCAACTTCGGCAGCGAATCATCAGGAGTTTAATGCTCGAAGCCAGGAAAAGGCCGGAGCCGCCCGAGTGATACTTGAACCAGAACTAGGTGAAGGTGCTTTTCTTCCGCTGTTAACCGAAATATTCACCAATAAAGAGTCTTTACGCAAAATGTCCAAGGCTTCAACAAACCTTACAAGACCAAATGCCACTCAGAATATTTGTGATAGCATTATTAGAATTGCCGGAAACAGTGTTTAATTCAGTCAAACATATTCATTTTATTGGAATCGGTGGTATCGGAATGAGTGCCCTGGCGCTGTTGCTCAAGAAACAGGGAAAAACGGTATCTGGCTCTGATCAGATAGATAGCGAATTACTCCACACGCTTCGAGCAGCCGATATTAAAGTTCATATTGGTCATGCAGCCAAGCATACTGAATCAGCTGACTTAGTTGTCTACTCCAGCGCTGTGAAACCCGAGAATCCAGAGCGCATTTATGCTGAGACTCATCATATTCCTGAAGTCAGACGAGCCGAGCTGTTGGGGCAAATCGCAGCTGGCTACGAGAACACGCTTGCCGTGGCAGGCACACATGGCAAAACGACCACCACAGGCATGTGCGGCATGATTTTAATTGCTGCTGGTATGGATCCCAGTATCCTGGTTGGAGGAATTCTCCCCAATCTGAACTCAAATCTCCGACTTGGTGAGCATAATCATATCGTGGTGGAAGCAGATGAGTATGACCGTTCTTTCCTCGCGCTGAATCCCAGTCAGATCATCGTTACGACACTCGAAGCTGATCACCTCGATATTTATAAAGACCTTCAAGATGTCCGTGACACCTTTTTACAATTTATTTCCAAACTGGATATGGATGGAATTCTGGTATTACAGGGTGATGATGAGGAATTAAAACAACTGGCTCTACGTAGTCCGAATCCGGTAACCACTTATGGACTATCCCATGGGACTGACTACCAGGCAATCGACATCAAGCTCACCAACTTCGTGAGCAATTTTAAGGTGGTCAAAAACGGGACTCCTCTTGGTGATATCAGCTTAAATATGCCTGGGAATCACAATGTAATGAACGCCCTGGGGGCCTGCGCTCTCACCCACATGATGGGAATTTCATTTGCCCACATTAAAGCTGGGCTGGAAAGTTTTCATGGCGTTGAACGCCGATTTCAGCTGAGAGGGTCGCTCAAGGGCATCCACTTTATCGACGACTACGCTCATCATCCCTCCGAATTGGAAGCAACGTTGCGAGCAGCTCGGAGCGCATGGCCAGGATCCAGAATTATTGCTGTATTTCAACCACATTTATATTCCCGGACGAGAGACTTTGCTGGAGAATTTGCCACTGCGTTAGAATTGGCCGATCTGCCCATCCTCACGGATATTTATCCCGCCAGAGAATTACCCATTCCTGGAGTCAGCTCAGCTTTGATTATCAATAAGGGTAATGGCAAGGTTCGGCTAATACCAAATATCGAGGCAGTCCATGCCTATCTCATCCCGCTTTTACAGCCTGGGGATCTTTTGATTACCATGGGTGCTGGAGATATCTGGAAATTGCATGAATTATTTCTTGGGGCTGGGAAATAAGTGGGTCGGGTAAACACAATTACGCCACTGAGCTGGGCTTTTAGCGCCGCCATTTTTGGGAGTGTCTTTTTTATAGGTGCTCTCAGTCTTAATTATGCTCGACTCATCGATAGCGATCGGATTGAATCCATCAATCTCTATGGCCAGCGCACTATGAGCCCTGAGCGAGTTAAAAGTCTTACAGAACCCTATTTTGGGAAATCACTCATGGATCTGGACCTGAACGCGATTCAAAACAGCTTTCTGGAATATCCCTTGATTCGAAGTGCCAAAGCGACGCGACATTACCCCGACGAATTGGATATTTACCTCTATGATGTACTCCCCGTGGCATATATAGCCATTCAAAACATCATGACACTTGATGAAAAGGCAATCCTACTTCCCCTGCCCGATAAAGGAATGCTCTACAATTTGCCCATTATTACTGGAATCAATGTCGAATTGCTATCCTCGGATATTGGGCAGGTCATTTCTGACGAAACCGTTCAAATGCTGGTAGATTTTCTTAAAAAGATTCGCCAGCAACACCAAAATATTTATTTAGACATTTCTGAGGTCTCCTATGACAGACGCGGCATCAAGCTGATTTCTGCCACCCATGGGACCACTGTGTATTTAGGCAACGAGGAAGACGCCCTGATTAACAGCATTATTTTGGAAAAATTTGTAGCTGACGACTCTGACTCAGGGATTATCAGCCCCTATCAATATATCGATCTGCGATTTGATCGACAGGTCATCGTAAAGGAGCGAGAGAAACGATGAACAGCCGTGGAATATACGTTGCCATCGACATTGGAACTTCAAAAGTGTGTGCTATTGCAGCAGAGCCCGATCACGATGATGTTCTCAAGGTCGTTGGCCTAAGCTCTTCCCCATCGACAGGTTTGCGACGAGGAACGATTGTCGATATTCAGGCTACTGCTGATGCCATACGCACTGCCCTTGATGCCATTGAACTAAGCGCTGGAATAAAAGCGGATTATGTAACAGTGGGTATAGCCGGTGAGCACATTTTCAGCTTAAATGCCACTGGAGTCATTGGTATTGCAGATCCCTCCAATCGATCCGGTGATGGTGAATTAAAAATTTCAGAAGAAGATGTGGAGCGGGTCATCGAATCCGCCAAGGCGGTTGGTCTGCCGATTGGAAGACGCATTATTCATGTAATTCCCCAACAATTCACTGTGGATGATGAAACAGGTTTACGTAACCCCGTGGGTATGACGGGACGTCGCCTGGAAGCCCAGGTCCATCTGGTAACATCTGCCACTGCCAGTACCAAAAATATTATTACAGCCGTGAAGCAAGCGGGTTGCCAGGTCAGAGATTTTATTCTCGAGCCGATTGCCTCAGCTCAATCCGTTTTGACAGAGGAAGAGAAAAAGATTGGCGTTGGTCTCATAGATATCGGTGCAGGTACTACAGATGCAATCGTCATGTCAAAATTTGGTGTGGAGCACACCGTTTCGCTCCCTTTTGGAGGCAATCAGGTCACTTCCGACATTGCAGGGATTTTGCGAATCACAGAAGAACAGGCCGATGGACTTAAATTGAAATTTGGACATTGCTTTACCGAAGACACTAAGGTTGACAAGGTCTTTGATGTCAAAGGTGCTGGCGGCAGGCAAGACCGCAATATGAACGAATCAGAATTATCCATGTACATCGAAGCGCGGATGGATGAGATCCTGAGAATGGTCAAAGCCAATCTCGCTGATAATGGTATGTTAAAACATTTGAATTCCGGCCTCGTTTTCACTGGTGGAGGCTCAAAAATCCCGGGAATCGTTTCACTGGCAAAACGCGTGTTTGATTTACCAGTCCGTCTGGGTAGTCCTATCGGATTTATCGATACCACAGAAATGATTGATTCCCCTGAATATGCCACGGTCACTGGATTAATTGCCTACGCCGCAAAATTTCAATCTGAAGATAAACTTGGATATGACACGGGTGCGCTGCGTCGAATGGCCACTAAAGTCACCGAATTTTTCAAGAAAAATTTTTAATAAGAAACCACATCCAAAACGGAGGATAAGAACATGTTGTTTGAATTTGATAGTCTAAAAGAGCAGAAGGCCCGCATTCGCGTCATCGGAGTGGGAGGCGCTGGTAGCAATGCCATCGATCGCATGGTTGATTCCCAACTTAGCGGTGTGGAATTCATTGCTGTAAACACTGACGCTCAGGCCTTAGATCACAGCAAGGCTGATGTTAAGATTCAGATTGGTAAAACCATTACCAAAGGTTTAGGTGCAGGCGCCAAGCTTCATGTAGGTGAAGCAGCGGCTGAGGAAGATGCTCAGGCGATTGCAGCGGCGCTTGATGGTTCTGACCTTGTTTTCATAACCGCCGGGATGGGCGGTGGAACCGGAACTGGAGCAGCGCCAGTTGTAGCCCGGATTTCCAAGGAAATTGGTGCATTGACTATCGGAATCGTAACCACACCATTTCGTTTTGAAGGTCCACCTAGAGCCAAACGAGGTCAGGAAGGTACTGAGAATCTTCGTAAGTATCTGGATACGCTTATCATTATCCCTAATCAACGCCTGCTCTCAATCGTTGATAAAAATACCAGTATGGTAGATGCCTTTTTGGAAGCTGATTCGGTTCTGCATCAAGCCACAAGAGGTATTTCAGATCTAATCAATGTACACGGTCTCATCAACCTTGATTATGCAGATGTTAAAACGGTCATGGAAGGCATGGGTGATGCCATTATGGGTACAGGCATAGCTTCAGGCGAAGAACGTGCTATAATGGCCGCTCAGACTGCTATTTCATCACCGCTACTGGATGACACGAATATACAAGGTGCACAGGGCTTGCTAATTAACATCACTGGTGGACCCAGCATGACCTTAGCAGAAGTCGATGAAGCCTCCAATCTGATCTTTGAAGAGGTTGGCGAACAGGCGAACATCATTCTCGGTGCAGTTGTCGACCCAAATATGGGTGATGAAATCAGAGTAACTGTAATCGCTACTGGTTTTAACCATGATAGTGAACTACGTTTTGATAGAAAAGACACCCAGGCAGCGCGCCCTTATCGCCCAGGTATGCCCCCTGTGGGACCAACTGCCATGAACGAAATAAAAATAGAACCCCAAATCCAGGATTTCACTGAGCCGAAAGCTGCGCCTCGTCTGGGAAGTTTTCCAGATCGTCAACGGCTTGAGACTCCGACCTATGAAAGGCAGCAAGCCGAAGATGTGATTATGCATTTTAGCGATGATCTACATGTGCCGACTTATATCCGACGTCAAGAGGGTATGAATCTGTAAACAAACCGTTAGATGTCCGCGAGGACGCCCAACCCGCTCAGCGGCGGGTCTAACACCTCCGTTTCCCATGAGCCCTGTTCTCTTTGGAGCAGGGCTTTTCCCTGACTCACAAACATCTTCCGAATAATTTCAATGTATCTGGCATTTTCATGAGCGTCTTGAAAATCTTGTTTGAAGCGCTACCCATACCTAGCTTCCAGCAATGAAGGAAACAAACAAGTGCTAAAGCTGTTACCTCAAACAGGCGAAATCCTCATTGTTGGAAATGTTATTATCAGTGCTGAGGGGAGCTTGCAGACCGAAAAGAACCAGAAGAGAGTCGTTAAAATATTTTCAATCATTTTAGTGCACCGCGGTGACAGGAATTTTACACTATCAAAGACTATTCTGGTTGGAATTACAGGGCAGATTCTGGCTGTAAAAGTGGGTGGTATTGCAGGCAATGCATGGATTTATGAAAGCGATGCCATGCTTCTTCACTCCGCCCTGATTTGTTTGATAGCCCTGAATCCAACAAGCAGGAAACAGTTTAAGATAGCCCATGATATCAAGACTTTTGCCACCTCGCAGGAACCACAAAAAGCTGAACAGAGTGTGGGTGAACCCCGGGGGGATCGTGACCGTTGCACGCTTAATGCCCCTCTATCTCATGAGTGTTCGACCAGTTCTAACATAAAAGTCTTGCCCACATCTAATCGAGGAAAACAATGAGAATCACAGTATTTATGGCCATCAGTCTTGACGGCTTTATCGCTGATGTCGATGGCGGCGTTGATTGGTTGAACACGATGTCTGAACCGGAAGTTGGGAATAACGAAGATTATGGATTCTCCGCTCTCATGGGACGTGTTGATGCGCTTGTAATGGGTCGCAATACCTTTGATCAAGTTCTTAAGTTCGATGGCTGGCCCTACGGTAGCTTACCAGTCATTGTTCTCAGTAATCGCCCTTCAGCACTGAACATACCAGAAGGAGCATTGGTCTCCTATGCCAGTGGTAGCCCCAGTGAACTCATTGCAGAGTGGGAACGTCAGGGGATCAAACATATCTATCTAGATGGAGGACAGGTTGTAGACGACTTTATTAGGGTTGATCTGATAGATGAAATGATCCTGACCCAGGTGCCGGCTATTCTCGGGAATGGAATGCCCCTCTTTAAACAGGCTCTTGACCAGGATAATTGGAAATTAGAGTCTACGACAGCTTATAAGAATGGATTTGTAAAAAGGGTGTTTAAATACAAAAGCGCCAGGTCCAGTGCCTGATTCAAAATATTCAGTTCACCTTGCGAAGGGCTAAAATCTTCGCAAGGTGATCAATTATTCATTTACAATTCTGAGATAACTTCCCGAATGGCCTTACCAATCTTGTCTATGCCCTCGGCTGTGATGGTCAAAGCAGGCGCTAGACGGACTATTGTCTTGTGGGTTTCTTTTGCATAGACGCCCTTTTCCAACAATTTTACAGACACTACATGGCCATCCAGACCCGGTTTATCATACATTTCGAAAGCAGTCAGTAATCCTGCACCGCGCCCCTCTTTGATCTTACCCGGAAATTCGGCTTTGATCTTTGCGTAATGTCCCTGCAACCTAGCACCCATCTCTCTGGCATTTTTAGCCAGATCCTGATCGACCATCGCTTTAATGGCAAATACTGCTGTTACAGAGGCCAGTGGGAACCCACCAAAGGTCGACCCCTCTGAACCGGGAGTAAGTACATCGATTACTTCTTTGCGACCAGCCACAAACGAGACTGGCATAATACCGCCCCCAGCAGCCTTGCCACAGGCCATGAGATCTGGTTTGATATTGAACAGCTGATGAGCAAAGTTGGCCCCGGTCCTGGCAAAGCCAGTCTGCACTTCATCTACGCAAAGCAGAATATTGTGTTTTTTGCAAAGCGCTTCAACCTGTGGGAAGTAATCTAAATCCGGTACGATTACACCGGCTTCTCCCTGGATTGGCTCAACAATGAAGGAAGCAATTTTATCGCCCTTGGCTTCAAATACTTTTCTGAGCGCTTCAATATCATTGAAAGGCACGGATTCAATACCGGGTAGAAAGGGTCCAAAATCTTCCCTGGACATGGGATCGGTAGAAGCGGATATGGCAAACAATGACCGACCATGAAAATTTTCCTTAGCTACAATGATAATGGCCTCGTTGGCGGGGATACCCTTGATTCGATACCCCCAGCGTCTGGAAAGTTTGGCCATGAGCTCTGGAGCTTCCACACCGGCTACTTTTGGAACTACTTTGTCCATTTTGGTGATTGCAGTGACGGCCATGAGAAAGGCGGCCATGTATTTGTGGCGGATAGAGCGTGGGACAGTAGGAATCTTTTCGTCCCGTAGATGGGCTATGACAGCATCCACAATGATTTTATTCAATTGGCCCTGGTTAACTGCGGAGTAGCAACATAATCCGTCAACCAATTCTTCTTCAATATAGGCTTTTATCCCAGCGGGATCCGGTTTGCGACAAATCAGGGTAGAACTGTCAAGGACTTCACTCACAACCACATTTTCCAGGGGAGAATAATTCTGTCCCCCTTTCTCCAGTTCAATTGCTTCGTGTTCAGCGGGACCCAAATCTCCAATGCGAACGCCGTTAATGGTAAGATCATCGCCGTATCCAGAAATATTAAGCGTATCCATTTGTCATTCTCCTAGTCAGATCGAGCTTTAGTCTTAGACCGTATTGCCCGATCTCATAATTGTTAAAATTTATGCACGCAAGATATTTAAAATCTAAAGGTAAGCAAATGAGTTAGAAATTGTGGATCCACTGCTCGCCCTATCCCAAAGAGCATTGTTGAAAGGGCAACAAATGGGCCAAATTGTAAGCGGCGTTGGGTTGAAAAGCCCTGAGTTGGACCGGATATAATCCAGATGAAAGATGCCAGTAAGCTGGCGCTGAAAAACACATAAATGGCAAGCACCCAGCCCAGCCAGAGTCCCACGGCAAGACAGAGTTTAACATCCCCTAAAGCCAGAGTCTTGGAAGAAGTGCCAAAACGTTGAGGAATTACTAAAAACAGAGACACGATCACGGCAACTCCCATTCCTGAGAGGGCATGCTTAAGGCTTCCATCCCCAGATACCATGGCAATTAATCCGACAAACAGGATGATCAGAACGAAATAATTTGGGATGATCCACTTATGATAATCTACCACAGCCACGCCAATCAGACCCATCCAGAGCAAAGACACTTGGAATGCTGGACTCAGTCCCAGAGTAACAAAAGCCCAGACACTAAAAGAAATCAAAGAAAGTTCCAGCAAAGGGATGGTGAGGGACCGTTTTTTACCACATTGTGGACATTTCCCCTTAAGGAGGGCATAACCAATGATCGGGATTTGACTGCTGAGCCCCATATTTTGTTCACAGGCGGGGCAGTCTGTGCTTTTTGAAAAGAAAGGCAGGTCTCGAGATGTTATTTCGATCAAATAATTGAGTATGGCGGCGAAGCTTATCCCTATGACTAAACCAAACAGGAGCATAGTATTTGAAAGCATTTGCTTCGCTGCGAGGCTATTTACATCCCTGTCTTCATGGCCTGACCAATATAAAAGACAGGTAAATAGGTTACGAAGAGCACGAGAGTTATCAAGCCACCAACAAACATAATCATCAGCGGTTCAATCAGGGATGTCATGCGGGTAACCATGGAATCAACTTGTTTTGAATAAAATTGCGATGCCTTCTCCAATAAATTATCCAACTCTCCCGTTTCCTCCCCTGTGGAGATGAGTTGCAGCATAATGGATGGAAATTTTCCACTGATTCGAAATGCCGCTGAAATATTATAACCATCGCGGACATAATCGGCACTCCCCTTTATCGCTCGAGCGTAAACCTTGTTGTTTACAACGCGCTCGATCAGTTTCATCGATGGCAGGACGGGTACACCAGCGCCCAACAAAATGCCAAGCGTTTTCGTCATCTTATTATAAATATTATAATTAATCAGCGTTCCAAAAACCGGGAACTTCAATTTCATTGAATCGATAACATATCCACCGCGGCGTGTGAGTGACAACATCCATATTCCTATATACCCTACGAAGCTGAAGAAGAGCACTTTCCCGAAATGATGAGAGACCAGTTCGGAAATTCGGACAAGAGATTGTGTTGCTGCTGGCAGGTCAGCGCCAAGTGATTCGTAAACTTCGTTAAAACGTGGCACGATAAATATGAGCATGATAGCCAAAACAGCACCCAAAAAGCCCAACACCATAAATGGATAGTATAAGGCAGATTTAACTTTCTGATTTGTATCATAAACATTTTCAATATAGCTGGCTAATTGATCTAAAATGGTTTGTAAACTACCACTGACTTCGCCGGCTTTCACCAGAGCAATAAAGAGATTGTCAAATGTCCCAGGATGTTTCTCCATGGCGTCTGAAAGGCTTAATCCGCGACGTATATCGTCTGCCACAGAGGTAAGCGTTTTTTTTAATCCCACATTTTTCTCTTCTTGTGCAAGATTTGTGAGAGATTTTTCAAGGGTTAATCCTGCGGCAAACATGGTTGATAATTGCCGTGTGAAGAATACCAGGTTTTTAAGAGGTACGCGGGATTTGATCTTGGCCAGGGATAGATTGAATTCCTCAATGAAGTCGTCCCCCCACTGCTTCTCTTTAGGTTTTTTCTTTTTGCTGCCCTCTGCAATTTTTGCAAATGCTTCTTCTCTCGCATCTGCTTCTTTTTGCTTTTCAGCATTGGGGTTTGAGATCATTTCTACCACTTAAAAATCCTCTACAGTGGAGCGGGTTACTTCTTCAAATGTTGTCATACCATCAATAAGTTTCTTTATTCCTGCCTCGCGTAACGATACCATACCCATTTCTTGAGCTTTTTCTCGGATGATTTCCTGGTTCGCATTTTCAAAAACCAATTTGCGAATGGGTTGACGCATCTCTAGAATTTCAAAGATACCCGATCTACCACGGTAACCGGTCTGACGACATTGCACACAACCACGGCCATGAAAATATTTATGCGCTCCCGCTTTTAAGCCTAGACGATCGAGTTCATTCTGGTCAGGCATGTATTCCTCTTTACAGTTGGGGCAAATTGTCCGCACCAGACGTTGAGCAACTACCAGATTCAAACTTGAGCCAACCAGAAAAGGCTGGACGCCGATGTCGATCAGTCTTGTAATAGTTGAGGGGGCGTCATTGGCATGTACTGTGGAAAACACCAGGTGACCTGTTAAAGCAAATTTGATGGCAATATCTGCTGTTTCCTCATCGCGAATTTCACCAATGAGGAGAATATCTGGATCCTGTCGTAAAATTGAGCGCAAAGTTGAACCAAAGGTTAGTCCTATTTTTTCACGCACTGCAACCTGGTTGATCCCATCCATCTGGTATTCAACTGGATCTTCAACAGTTGTAATATTCGTGCCTTCACTTTTTATTTCTTTTAGGGATGCATATAGCGTGGTTGATTTACCTGAACCTGTTGGACCTGAGATAACGACCATACCATAAGGTTGTCGAATCCAACGCCCAAATGTGAGGAGATTTTCTGCCCTAAATCCCAATGTGGTAAGATCAAGATTAAAGCTACCCTTATCAAGGAGTCGCATCACTATTTTCTCGCCATGAACCGTGGGTAAAACCGATACACGTACATCGATCTCACGATCCCCCATCTTAAGACTCATGCGTCCATCCTGGGGGAGCCGACGCTCAGCGATATCAAGATTTGAAAGAATTTTCAAGCGGGTTGTAATACCACTAAGGGATGATATGGGTGGTGTCATGATTTTTTGTAACACACCATCGATACGGATACGGACACTCACTTCATGAGATTGTGGCTCAATATGAACATCAGTCGATCGTTCTTTTACTGCCTCTGCCAAAATCAGGTTAACCAATTTGACAAAAGGCGCATCCTCATCACTCACACCTTCTGAGGTTAGATCAACAAGGGAGCTATCTTCCTCATCTCCTGAAAATACCTGAATGTTTGATAAAGCTGCATCCACTTCACCGGTTTGTCTGATCTTACCATAATGATATTCGATGGCTGAATGCAAAGAGGATTCACCAGCTACATAAACCTCAACTTTTAAATTTGTCAGCTTCTCGATGGAATCAACAGTCCCCAAATCTTCAGGATCTTCCATTGCCACAACAATCGTGGTCTCTGATTTTGCCAGAATTAGAGACATATTCTCATAGGCAAAATCTTCTGGAATGATATTGACAATGGCACTATCAACCTTCATCAAATCTTCTTCAAAAACTGCAGGGTGGCCAAGTTGCAGCGCATAAACCTTAACCAAATCGGCTTCGTTTATCATGCCCATTCTGATAAGCAATTTACCCAGTTTTTCTTTGGTGGTTTTTTGCCGTTCCAGAGCCAGACCCAGTTTAGTTTCATCCAGAATACCTTCATGAATAAGGATATCACCGAGTTTTTGAAATTGAGGATTGAACATATTTTCTATTCCCTGTAGCTGCTATTTACTCTGGGATTGAGCGTCTTAGCTCAATAGTCGATTGATCACTTGAGGTAATTTGGGGATCGATGAGAGTGCCCCAAACAAAAGCGGTAAAAGGATCATATGAGACAACAGTCACGCCACCTGCATCAAAATTTGGCGTGCATAAAACACGGGAGAAAGTGGCGATAACGACGGCCATCCCATTGTCATCAGTAACCTGAATGGGAATAGGTATGGAATTACCGTTTGCATCCTTCCAACCACTAACACCGATAGCACTGAATAGAATGCGTCCGCCTTTGATGGAATTTCCATAAAAGTCGATGAGCAGAGCTGTCAGGGTAACATCCACCGTAGATCCAGGAGAGGTACCAAAATCATGAAAAGCAATTGAAGGTGTAACCAGGAGAGTCCCAGGATAAAAAGGGAGCCCCTGCAAACTATCTGCATCTTCATTCACGAAGGCTCTGATTGTATCTCCATCAGCTCCCCAGGTTCTGGCACTAATTTGAATCTGATCAAAGATGACACCTGAATTAAAATACATTTTTGACCAGGCCATACCGGGATATGACTCGCCAGAAATATTCTCATTGTTTGTAAATGACTCTCCGATAACGTTACAAATTGAATCCGGTACGATGGACCAGTATATCTGAGTACTATCTTCAACGGGATTTGTGTATCGATCCCACACTAGGGCAGCGACTTCAATCTCATAAAAGCCACCACCGACAGCCTCAAATGAACTAATATTGAGGTCGGCGTTAATTTGTGCCGGCAGGCCAGCACGGATAACCACCGGCGTAGCCATAGCTTGAATAATATTTGTATTTGCTAATCTGACGCTTACTCTTAGTTGGACAGGTCCAGATTCAATTCCTGCATTGAGGGTGGCACTGGCGACTCCGTAATTTGTTTCTACGGTCACAACGTCACCTACACCATTCAGGTTTGCACCAGAGGGACGAGGTCCGATAGTGAAAGTGACCGCATAGACGCTATCCACCAATTCACCGCGGGCATCTCTGACTTCTGCACGCAGGGTCGTCGATTCTGCTCCCCAGCCACCCTGGACCACGATGAAGTTTGGCGTAACAGGTGGAATGATTACATAGGCTGCCTGAGCAGGTCGGACCCGAATCAATACCGAGTCGCTTGCGATTCCGGAATAGGCATACACTTTGGCAATTCCTGAGGAATCACCCATGGTAAACATGGCAGAGGCATAACCGTCCTCATCTGTCAACGTGAAGGGTGTTACATACCCTATCCTTGTTGAAAAAGTGACCTCAGTCCCTTCATCTACGGCAAAGCCATTAGAATCCGATACAAATAGACTCAATTCCGATACTGTCACAGTGGGTTGACCCACGGGGGGTAACTCATCGAAACTTGCAGACATATCGATAAATGCCGGAACCTTAGGTAATTCAAATTCATTCTCGTGAATATTGACCTGAACTGTATTGGTGTGAATACCCCAGAACGGATGCAGCACTCGGGCGGTGATGGTCGCGATAGCGGGACCCGGTCCCACTGCACCCAAATCTGAAAAGACACTCTCAGCAACGCCGGCATTATTTGTATAAACTGGAGAATTAATGGTGCCAATGTCTGCGGAAAAATTAACCTTTATGCTATCTACCGAATTCCCCTCAAGATCTCGAACGACAGCATATACCCTCGCAGTGGTCAGGCCATTGTCGTAATAGATTAATGATTGGTAGGTAAATGTATTAATCTCATAATCCGTCATGGGAAAAAACACAAGATTCTTGGATATGGGGCTAATGCTTGCATCGCCTGCAACAAAGCTTTCAATAGTAACAGTACCATTCGTATTCGGGTTGAGATAGAATGCAACGCGCGCCGTACCAGTTGAGTCACTCACATCCGTGGCGGCTGATAAATATCCCAGATTGGAGCCTGCCGTGACACGAAAATCAACGGTTACACCTGCCAGGGCAACACCACGATTGTCTCTAACCTGTGCCATGACCTTCGCTGAATAGACAGAATCCTGATCCGTTATGAGAATGTTCCCACTGGGAGGTTGTGTTATGACATAAAAGTTGCGGGAAGTTGCATCATCAGGTAGCCTGATTTGCACATTCGCCGTATCTGTGACTTCACCGTAAAACATATGAGTCACTTTCCCGGTAATACGGGCAACCTGATCCTGGAGATAAATATTTCCCAGGTCAGAAAAAGTAGTTTGAACCACTCCTGCATCATCAGTGATTTTTGGGGAATTAATCGTCCCATAATTTGACGAAAAACTCACACTCACGCCTTGTACTGGATTGCCTGTTGTATCCCTTACAATACCAATAATTCGACTGGTCGTAGCCCCCTGATCTGCGTAGATGATGTCATCCAGGGTTGATACTGTCAGTTGATATGGAGGGGAGGCAATCGCTTGAACACGAGCAGTATCCGCAAATACTACCCCAGAAGTTCCAGCGCCCTTCGCCAGACGAATATTGTTAAAAGTGTATACGCCAGGGTTATTTCTCATGAGGGTTTCAACGGCATCATTGGAAATGGTGGCAACGACGCTGGCATCTCCTATTCGACCAGCATTCGTATAGAAAGTCGTCTGACTGACACCTGACCCGTTGGTTGAATCAAATGAAACATCAATATACCCTACCCCTGATTCCCGATCAATGACGCGATACTCAACCTGTACATCGCTAACGGGGCTCCCATTGGAATCAAAGACATGGGACAAAATCTTGATTGAACCGGCTTCTTCAAGTGAGGTTACCACGATCTGACCACCGGCGGGTTGGGTATCAACAAAAAAAGTATCCACCAGGGCTTCCATGGGTAAGACCTGCACATACACAGTGTCGCGTACAAAATTGGTTCCGCTATCCGTGTATTGAGCCACGATTCTCACTGGATTGGTTAGGGTAGTGGGTTGACCATCATCATCAAAATTTGATGTGGCGCGTCCGGTTTGATCCGTGTTGGCGCTACCGACCATTTTGCCCTGTGAAGGAAAGAAAATAATACTTGATCCAGATTTGGGTACGCCATCCTCGTCTGTGAGAAAGGCCGTTATTTTGGCTAGGGTCTTACCGTTGTCTGCATAAATAATATCCCGATCCGTCGTCACAATCAACTGGTACTTTACCGCATCTTGATCAGAGACTGTCGGTGTTCTATTATCACATGCAACCAAGAGCATGATTGAAACTACGATTAGTGCTATATATCTGAATTTCATGAGTTTACTCCTAACGATTCGTGCTTGGCCAAGATCATGATCCTGTTTCCGCTGAGGAGCTTGTGTCCCCTGTGGAATCTTCATCATTTCCATTTTCGCTCTCATCATTGAGATTGATATAATGATCCTCTAAATCCAACATCCCATCCGTTTTCTTGATATAGGTATAATTGTCAATAACAATATGCGGTGTGATCTCAACAATGAGATCGGTCTTGTTCTCCTGAGTCACCTTATGCTGAAAAAAGCGGCCAACAAAGGGTAAGTCACCTAAAAAAGGAACCGTATTAATAATTTGTTTTCTATCGACGCCTAAAAGTCCGGCGATGATGATTGACTCACCATCTTTTACGCGAACTGTGGTTGTCGACACCCTTCGTTTTACCCAGGGGATGTTTCTGTCGGGACCGACAAAATCATAGAAAGAGGATACTTCTGGAGTCACTTCAGTCGTGATATAGCCGTCCGTATTCACATTAGGTTTGACTCTCAACTTGAGACCCACGATCTCTCTCTGGACTTGAACCTGTCCACCAACGCCACCGCTGGAAAGCACATAAGGGACCACATCAACCATTTCGATAGTTGCTTCTCGACCATTGATTGTCACCACTTTTGAATTAGCCAGAATTTCAGCATCATTATTCTTAAGTAAAAAATCCAGAGTAATATCAAAGGCACTGAGCTGCCGACTGAAGCCAATATTGTTATCTGGGTCTATCCGTTGAAAATACATATTGTCTGGTTTTTGGGCAGTAGTCAAGGGTGAGAAAGTTTCAAGATAAGTCCCATCTCCATTTGGAGCCTGGCTCATTCCAGGCACCAGACTTCCACCAACACCGGGGATGTTGGGAAGCGCATTCTCAGCAATAATGGAAGTAATTGTGGCCAATCGTGCCCAATCAATTCCCACTTTATCCGATCCAGAGAGAGCCACCTCGATGATACGAGCTTCCAACATGATCTGTAAAACGGGAACATCAATTTCTGTGATAATATTCATTATCTCAACAATGTTTTTAGGGCTTGTGCTAACAACCAGTTTGTTACCACCCCTATCAACTTGCACTTTATCACAGACGTGTTCCAAAAGTTGTTTTACATCCGTGGCATCGGCGTACTGCAATGAAATAACATAGGGTTTGATTCCTATTTCCTCGGACAGCCGCTTCCCCGTAGCAACCAGAAAGGAGCGACCGACCAGCTCATAGCTTAGACCTGCTGCACGAACCACAAGGTTGACTGCTTGCTCAATAGGCACGTCATCCATATGGACTGAGATTCTATCTTTTGAATTCACTTCCGGGCTTGTAACAATATTATAGCCACTCTCCTCAGCTAAAATGGAGAGCACGGTAGGTAAATGGGCATCCTCGGCATGGATTGTGATCAATTTTTCATCAGTATCTACTGCTTCACGATTCTGGGATAAGCCCCCTGCGGCAAATAGTAGTGGTATAATTACGAGCGACAGGACCTTCGTCGTTTTCATTAATAGTCTTCCTCTTGATCATATTGGGATTTTCGGCTCATTACACTGGTGTCATCTGGATTCAGCGTGCGTCCCTGTAAGGGATAAAATTTTGCATCTCCCTGTCGTAAGGCGAGGATGCCATCATTGGTAATCTTGACGATGCTGTAATCTTCGATTTTATCACCCACTTTCACCGTATGTTCTTTGTTCTTGAATTCTATGGTGGCTTTGGGTGGATCGATATTCACATAGAGGCCACTCACACGAATGGTGTTTGCCTGCATGCTGTTGATCAGTCTCCCTTGCTCATCGGCAAGAAATACGACCTTGTCTAATTTTAACGGATTATTTTTCAGGTCGAACCTGAATTTTGATCGTAGTTCGAGATTCTGCTCAAGAAAAACAATTATTTCCTCAAGCTCCTCATCTGTCCCGATAATGGTTTTTTCTGCGGCCTTGGCAAAATTCAAACGATCGCCTCTGATATTGTACAGTGAAATTCCTTCGACAAGGATCACGAAAACACCTGCCATGATGGAGATAGACCAGAAAAATCGAGTGCGTCTATCCATAGTGCTAACCCTTCACGAGTGTAAGTGTTGAAATCTTTAATTCTATTTCCTGAGTTTTAAGCAACTCAGGATCAGCCGAGTTTTTCAAACGCTCAACACCGTTCTTAACATGAAATTCCTTTACCGTTATTAGCCTCGATGACTGTTCTAATTCAGCCAACAACTTTCCAAATTGCCGGTAATTGCAGCGAATTTCAACGTCATACGGATTCTCGATACTACGAAGTCTCGACGAACTGGGTTTTGGCCTGATATTTAGCAGCTTGATCCCTAGACTATCAATGGAATGGGTCAGAGCGTTCAAAAACGGTATCGAAGCATCATCAGCCAACGAGTCCTGCTCGCTGAGCGCTAAATTTCGCTCGAATAAAGTATAAACGCGATCCAGTTTGTTTGCCAAAATTTGAGCTGTTATCAACTGTTCATTCAACTTTTCAATCTGCTTATCGTAATACTTGATGCTAACCGGTTTTTCCATTATTACCCAATTATAACTATAATAGAAAACCAGGGAGAGGATGACCACCGCTGCCGCGAGTATTTTTACACGCCCCATCATGATTGGCGGCCTTTCTTTTTCTTTTTAGGATTGCTGTCTTTCAGTTCTCCCCTGATCTCAAAATTAACAACATCCTGAGCCATGAGCGTCATGCGAGAATATTTTGAAAATTTTATATCTTCAAAATCCTTGGCAAAAATCACGCTCTCTTTTAAACGCTCAATGAATTCTTCAATAATATCAAATTCACGTTCATCATGGTAAATCCTCGAAATGCCCTCTATAATGAGCGTGTTGTTTTTAAAGTTCAGATGAGTTACGGCCATATCATGGGGGATCAACAAACCCAGCGCTTTCATTTTTTCAGCCCAGAGTATGCGACTGCTTTCCAGCTTCGACAATTCAATGATGTCACTCTTGGACAAATCCATGCCCTCTTGCTTCAGTTCATCGATTTGCGTCTTGATTTGATTCATCTGGGCTTTTTTTGATGCTATAATTTGATTGTATTGGGTATTCTCATGCACCAACCAGACCCCATTTAATGCCAGAAACAACAGGACCAGACTAAAATAGGTCCAGCGTAATTGATTCCGACGAATCTCCACTCTGGCGGCTTTGCTCGAAGCGTGATTCAAATTTATTTTTATAGCGTTAATCATGTTTCCTCAGGTTCTTAATTATCTGGAAGTTTTCGGCGCGATCGGGAAAAGCTGCTTGGGTCTTTGAGTTCCCCGGATCCAGGATCCTTATTCCAACAAACCACGCATGGCATAGCCAATGGCTGTCGCGTATTCAGAATTTTTCTCTGTCTTTTCTAGGGTGTCATGATGTAATTGGGAGAAAGGATTGTAAATTTCGGCAACCACGTTTAGGCGATTCGCGATAAATTCGTCAAGACCCTGTATTCCTGCGGACCCCCCCATGATCAAAATTTTATGAAAAAAACTTTCGTTACTCTCTTTTATGTAGTAGCGGAGAGAACGCCGTATCTCATCAACCAAATTATCATAGATCGTATGCTCAGCAACGCTGACGGAAAAATTACCCTCAGCATTTCCGTGAAGTTTATCGATCAACTCTGTATGTTTAGAACTGCATTTGAAATCCTCGGCATCTTTATAACCCAATTCCATTTTCTCCATGATCTCGCGGGTAAAATGATGACCACCGATCTGAATGTCTCTGGCAAAAAAGGGAGCCTGACGACCCCAGACAACCAAAACTGAACTCACAGCGCCAATATTTAGAAAGACGTTACATCCATCCTCAGGAAGACCATGCTCGATTACATAGGAGTTGGCCATGCCAATAGCCTCAGAATCTACCAGTCCCGGTCTCAGATTCATATTTCTCAACATTTTCAGATGGTTATTAAGATTACGTTGGGTTGACGCAACGAGCAATACATCCAATTTATCCATCTCTCTGATATCTTCACCCAGAATCTGATAATCCATAAGGGCATCGGTACCATCCATGGGTATGTGCTTGCGTGCCTCAAATTGAAGCGCCTGCTTGAGCTCTTCCTCATCCTGGGTATTGACCATTTTGAGCTGACGAATGCTACTTTGCTGATTGCTTAAACCAGACGTTAACGATTTAACACGCTTGGGATTAATCTTCATCTTGGAGAATAAGCGAGCGACTGCACTGAGAATGCTACTCTCATCCAGACGTTCCGGGTCGTAACCCTTACTTATGTCATAGACCGGTTCAGATCCATAATTAAGCAACTGATAGCCTTTGGGACTTTTGTTCAATTGAACAACCTTGATCTCATAACGGCCAATATCTAAACCTATATTCATTACGGCTTGTATCCTCCAAATGCTGCAATTGATAGATTACGACTACCATCAGCATTACGATTTTCCGGCCAGGCTGGTGGTGGGTAGTCTCTCATATTGTAGTCATAATTGTAGTTTTTGTCATAACCGATACCGTTCATTATGTTGTATGCCCCGGTTGTGTTTCGTTTTAAGTATCCCCGGTTTGATTGGGTGACACTACCCCAGATATGAACCAAACCACGTATATCATTATTCCCCGTTGAAATATTAGAGTTGTAAAATAAACCTGCGCCATCGCCCTTGATCCTGCTTGCGACATCAAGGCCCCAGTAGTCGTTGGTGGAATTTTGCCAGTATTGAATTGTGAAAGATGCATCCATGGCAATCATGGCGGCGTTGATAATTACATCAGCACCCAATCTCCGATTACCTGCCCCATTTTCTGCTGTATTCGCAACAATAATGTCGCCAGCTGAAAGTAAGCCAAGCCGGTTTGAACTTCCTTGTCTGACTGCACCATTGAGTTCGGAATCATAGTAGGTCAGATCACCAGTAATCCAGATACTATTTTTCATCTCCACAAGCTTTGGCTGGGCATAGTGCGGATTATTTACTGTATGGGCCATGCGATAGGTCGTGGGGGCAGAAGTAGCGACAGTGAAACGCCCCCTCACAATGCCATGCACCCTGACCTGGCCGCCTTCGATCCAAATCACCCCATCGTGGGCACTGACGACCTGATACAGGTGATAGTCATTCGGATTTGTCGGCATGGGATACGTGGGATAATCAAAATGCCCCCAATCCTCATCATTGTTGTAGGCTCCATCACTGAAGGAAGCACGAGAAGCGGGTAGCCATGGGTCCTCATCGCTTTGATACGTATGCGGGTAATAAGATTCGTAGGGATGGACAAAAGTATTCAAATATATGGGTTGATTAAATGCATTACCCTGGACGGCAACATAAGGTGGTACGACATACTTCCATTGCTTCACAATAAATCCAGTAGCCGTAAATTCAAGATCCGTCATGAGCAGAGTATCAGGCTCAGGTCCCGCCATGGTGATCAATTCGCTAGCATCATAGACCCAATTGGCTACGCCTCGCACCTTATCATGCCCTTCAAAGGGGGGCCAATCAATTGGTTCTACATTCTCAGTATAGTCTCCCTCAAAGATTCCATCAGGGTTGCAGCCATTCAGGATAAAATTTCCCGCCGTTTCCACGACGCTCAATTCCCCATTAGGACCGTTTACAAAGGAGGGACATGCACTGTTCATGGTAATATTTGAATTGGAAAATACCCGGCCTTCCAGCTGATCAGGACCACGAAAATTCACGCTGGAACCATACCAAACGGGACCTGGTAATTCTTCATTTGTGAAGTACATGTACTCCGCGAATGTCTCGGGGCGATAACGAACCCGGGTCCAGTGTATCGCTTCGATCGGTTCGCCGCCAAATCCATTATAGTAGGCAACTCCCCGCCCCAAACTCTCAAGGTCGAATTCACCTGTTATTTCGTTTTGGACAAAGCTGCATTCGATGTTATCACTATGCCCATTCATGAGCGCTATTTTCTCACCAAATTCGAAAGTAGTATCACTCTCAAATAGGGGACTTTTTATGAATGGATTCCCGTATTTTCCTATTGCGGATATTGAATTGAGGCGCGCTTGAACCTCAGCGACATGCTTCAAATGCAAAAATCGTTCAGACATAACAAACTGAAGATATCCCACCGTAAAACCAAGACTGACAAGCACCATGATCAGGGATATAAAAATCACATGACCATCCTGCTGTTTGCGAATCAGTGACAGTATCATGGTGTGGTCACGCTGGCAGCCACGCTGGACTGGGTTTTTTTATAGACTAGACTTTGAGGTGCATACACTTTTCGGCTAAATGTGAAATACTCGGTCAATTCCTCGCCACTTTTATGTCTGGTGGTTAAACCATAAATAATTTTTATTTCAAAAACTGATTTTGCCACTGCTTCAAGATTTCGTCCTCCAAAAACTGATGCATAGTGAATGTCATACATGTTTTGAACATCATAATCAAAAAGAAAAATGTCCCGTTGACCATTCTCCCTGCCGATACCAAGAACCTGGAGGGGTCTCTTTTCAAACATGGGTCTGGCTTGCCACAGGAAACCATTCCGCTCCGTTGATTGAATAGTGTAGGCAACATTGGGTTTATTACTTTTTGTGTACGTGATGAGTGGCCAGCCATTGGGGTCTGTGGTAATCGATACGGTTTCAGCAATTTCCAAAGAATCTGCTATATCATTCAAAACCGCATTTCCGTAGTGTCTAATATCCTTGGCCACCAGATCGTCAGTATAAAAATCAATGATTGTCACCATGCTCGATACAAGACCTAAACCGGCCATACTCAAGATGACGACCACGATGGCTAACTCTATGAGCGTGACTCCGGAACTATATTTTTTTGTGTTCGTGGGGTTCATACTCAATTAAAATCAAAGACTTTTGATTCAAGATAAATTTCCTGCTCCTCACCCTCAGACAGGTGACCAGCCCAAACAATCCTGGCTTTAAGGAAGTAATAAGGAGTACTAGCATCACCGAATTCTGGATTGTGCGTAATCAGCATATTCTCGCGGTAAATTTTAGCCGTAATAGCCTCTGCCTCATGGTCTGGACCCGAAGGATTATAAATGATCACATCTTCCCCCCGGGCATCACCACGTTTATCGCCTTGCGAAAGATTTCCGTAGTTAATTCGGGCTACCCAGAAATCCATATATCCAGTCAATTCTTCCAAGGCACGCTCGCGAATAATAATTTTTCGAATCTCAGCCCGAGCATACCCTACGCCATAAAAAACAGAGGAAGCTGTGGCAGCGATAATCAATATGCCCACCATCATTTCAATCAGGGTAAATCCAGCCTGTTTGCTGGCATTTTTTGAGAATTGACAAGTCACAGGTCTAGATAATACCTTGATGAAATAATTTAGGATTATCTGCAATCTGGGCAGCTGCAGCGCGAGTGATCTTTCCTTGACTCACCAGGCGTTGAAGATCCTGATCCAGGGACTGCATGCCATCTACTCCGCCTGCCTGAATAACTGATGGAATCTGATATATTTTGTCTTCTCGAATCAAATTACGTACCGCTGAATTGGCGATCATAACCTCGCAGGCAGGCACCCGCCCCTTGTCATCCTTCGTGGGTAACAACTTTTGGGCAATAACTGCGACAAGACTCTCTGACAACATGGATCGGACCTGACCTTTTTGAGCCACTGGAAAGATATCAATAATACGGTCAATTGTTTTTGCAGCGCTAGATGTATGTAAAGTAGACATGACCAAATGACCTGTTTCAGCAGCAGTCAGAGCCAACTGAATGGTTTCCAGATCACGCATCTCTCCAACCAGGATAACATCAGGGTCTTCGCGGAGGGCGGAGCGAAGTGCATTGGAAAAACTGTCTGTGGAGATACCCAGCTCGCGCTGATTAACCAGACAATTTTTACTTTCATGATAATACTCAACCGGGTCTTCGATGGTAATGATATGAGCTTCTCTATGATCATTGATATGATCTACCATTGCAGCCAGGGTCGTGGATTTTCCTGAACCGGTTGGACCCGTAAGCAGAATTAAGCCACGATCCTGCATTGCAAGTTTAGCTAGAATTGGGGGCACATCTAATTCATCGAAACCCTTGATCAATGTGGGAATCGTTCGAAAAACGCCTGCGATTCCGCGAATCTGTTTGAAAAAGTTTACCCTAAAACGCCCCCTGCCTTCCAATTCACGTGAAAAGTCGATCTCTTTATGATCATGGAAGCGTTTGAGTTGGCCCTCTGTCATCACCTCATGGGTGATGCCTTCCATCTCTTCCTTACTTAACAGGGGAAGATTCAATTTGCGCATGGTTCCATTTATCCGAACCATGGGAATGGCACCCACACTCAAGTGCAAATCAGAGGAACCACTTTCTAGAGAATAGCCTAAAAGTTCATCAATTTTATTCGTCATAAAACAGGCTTACTCTTCATCGAAACCATAACCGCGGAATTTACCAGTAGCAATCTCGTAGATTACTTCTTTACCAGCACCTTGCTTCATTTCGTCCGTACTCATAGCTGTAATCTGAGTCAGGTCATCCCCACCACCTATCATCTCAAATTCCCATTGCAGCTTGGTTGCATCTTTTATCGAGATATATTTCGGTTCCAGGTCTTCTAATACATCTGAAGGCCATTCACCCATATCTTGATAGTACATCTGTGCGGCATTATAAATGGAACCAATAGCCGACTGAGCATCTGAGGCATAGGCCCCTTTTACATAGTTTTGGTAGATGGGAAACGCTACAGCAGCCAGAATGGCAACAATAATAACAACGACCAACACCTCGATCAGGGTGAAGCCGGATTCCCGGGTTCTCAGGTTATGATACATCTTCTCTCCTTAAAAATTAAAATGCTGTTGCACTTGTTTTAGCGGCGCAAGATACATTTCACATCAGGGACATTCAAACCGTACAGGATAAAGAAATGATAACAGAATTTTGACCTATATCACATCGGACAAAAACAAGCGCTGGAGATTGTCTACAGCTTGATCATTGATTGGAATTATGATGATTTATTTGATCATATTTTTTAACTCAACAATAATCAATATAATCGCTTCTGTGGTTCAGCTATGATGGGGACTTTTTTTTTACAAGCAGTGCTGTTGGCACTTATTTATCAGTACCATTCCAGCCTAACAAAATAATTGTTTTTAACCCAGAAATGTGAACCTCATTCAGACAATTCGAATCAAGTCATCAATGCTAGAACCGCGAACAAATCGATCCCCCACAACATCGGTGAGACCTCATCTGATTTTTTGTTAATGACTTTTATGAATGTCCAGCTGAGAAAACCCCAGATGATACCCTGGGTGATGCTGAAGGTAAGCGGAATTAAAAGCATGGCGATAAATGCAGGGATTGCATTATCCATTTCGCTCCAGCTGATTTTTCGAACCGGTTTCATCATAAAAACTCCCACCAATACCAGTGCGGGCGCTGTGGCGATGGCTGGGATTATGGAAAGGAGTGGAGAGAGAAACATGAAAGGTAGAAACAGCAAACCTGCCACAACGGCGGTCAAACCAGAACGTCCACCCTCCTCAATACCCGTTGCTGATTCAATGTAGCTGGTTCCTGAGCTGGTTCCTAGGAGACCAGAAATGGTTGTTGAAAATCCATCAACCAGAAGGGATTGTTTAATATTCCTGGGCTCCCCATCCTCGTTTTTCAGATCACCTGCCTCTGCCACACCTACAAAAGTTGAAATGCTGTCGAACATATCCGTAAACAGGAAGGCAAAAATCACTGGTATCATTGTGAACTTGAGTGCTCCAATAAGGTCCAGGGCAAATACCAACGAGAAATCTGGAGCTGCGAAAATCCCATTAAAGCTAACCAGGGTTGCCGTTCCAAAATTTATGGAGCTGGCGTCCCCCCATAAGCGACCAATGGGGAATGCTAAAACAGTTGTAGCAATTATTCCAACAATCAAAGCACCCTTAAAGCGGGCAACCACAAGCGCGGATGTGACCAGCAATCCAACTAAAAAGGTTATCACTGCAGGAGTGAGCTCTCCCAGACCAACCAGGGTTGCGGGATTCGCGACAATAAAATTTGCATTCTTGAAACCAATAAAAGTAATAAACAGACCTATACCTGCGGCGATTGCATATCGTAGCTGAGTTGGAATCGCTTTTACGATAAGTGTGCGGATGTTAAAAACGGATAGTAACAGAAAGACAATTCCAGAAAGAAAAACAGCACCTAGGGCCGTTTCCCATGGAATACCCATACCCAGAACAATCCCATAGGTAAAAAAGGCGTTGATCCCCATGCCTGGAGCGAGCAGTATGGGATTGTTAGCATAAATACCCATGGCTATGGAGCTAAAGGCACTAACCAATACTGTTGCGGTCAATACCGCCGTGAATGACATACCGGTCGCACTTAATATTGCAGGATTTACAATGATAATGTACATCGTAGCCAAAAAACTGGTTGTACCGGCTATGATTTCCGTACGGACATCTGTACCCAATTCCTTCAAACCAAAATGCTTCAGCATTCCAATATTCTCCCATAATTGTTTTCTTATTAGCATCCTATTATAACCTATTTTCAAACCCAGACAATTCGGTTAATCGCATTGTCTGGGTTTGATCAAATAAAAGTGACTATTTTTTAATTTTTATTACAGGACGCCAAATGAGTTATTCCATTTCCCTTATTCGTTCTTAATTTTTAATTCACCTTATGGGGCCGTAGCTCAGTTGGGAGAGCGCTGCGTTCGCAAT
>JABMOT010000150.1 GCA_013202385.1 Fidelibacterota bacterium | reverse complement strand
ATATTTATAGAATCACGGATATCCTTGAGCCCTATGCTATGCTTCTCCAGTTCGGCCATGCCAAAGAAATTATTGGTAGTACCCGTTGCCAAAACCAGGTAATCATAACTTAAGCTTCCCTTATTGGTGATGACGGTATTTGTTGACGGCTTGATCTCTTGAACGTCTGCCATGCGAAAGATGGTATTAGGATAGCCTGATATTTGCTTCCGATATGGAAAAACAATACTATCCGGTTCTAAACCACTGGTGGCAACCTGGTACAACAAGGGTTGAAATTGGTGGAAATTATTTCTATCTATAAGTACAACCTGAATATCCTGTTTCTTTAAGCCTTCGATTAATGCTAAACCAGCAAACCCTCCACCGATAATAACTACTCTTGGAAGGTGTGTATCAGGTATAGAGATGGACGTGGATGTCGTGGGTTGTGTGGAGTCATTAGCCATGGTATTATGTCTAGATACTTTTTGCATTTAAAATCATAAGCGGGTCACTTTCAGTTATTTCATATCAGAACAGGAGTGAGGGAAAATTATTGTCGGGGGATTATAACGCATCCTTCCCCGTTGCTCCTGTTCTAATTTTTAAAGCCGTTTCGACCGGGACGACATATATCATCCCGTCCCCTTGTTGTCCCGAGTAAGCACCTTTTCTCAATGCGTCAACAATTTGCTCTGTATCAGAACTCCTACAGACAATCTCGAGCTTTGTGACTTTCGAGTATTTCTGAGTGAGATTTACTGAGTATCTTGACTCAGACTCTGGTGCAATACTTCGCCCAATTCCTTTTACATTACTTGCAGATAGCTTCATCACGCCTATTTCTGCCAGGGCATCAATCACAGATTCTGCTTTATCATGTCGTATAAATGCTTTGACTTCATTCATTTGATTCTCCGATCAATTATCTGATTTCTCTGATTCACTTGAATCTGTTTTGATTGAATCATCATCCTTGAGGTTCTCAATGGAGTTTGCCTCAATCGCGTTTGACGTTTCATCGGACTTTGCAATATTAGGAAGCAATTCATTTTGATCGGCAGGATCATCTAACTTAAACTCCTGAATAAGACGATTGACCTCCCTGGTTTTCCATAGATAATAGATTGCCGGGATAACAACAAGAGTAAGGACAGTTGAAGATACCATGCCACCGACCATAGGCGCAGCAATGCGTTTCATGGTCTGCGATCCAGCTTCCGTTCCCCAGAGGATAGGGATTAAACCGACCATGGTCGTGGTAACGGTCATGAGTTTTGGCCTAACGCGCTCCACTGCACCAATAATAACGGTATCATAAAGATCAGTCAGGCTCCTCATCTTCCCACTGCGCACTTTGTCAGCAAACACATTGTCAAGATAAACCAGCATGACAACACCTGTTTCAGCAGCCAGGCCTGCCAAAGCTATAAAGCCTACACCGACGGCAACGCTAAAGTTGTAACCCAGGAAATACATGAACCAGATACCTCCTACCAGAGCAAATGGCAGGGAGGACATCACGATGACACTTTCTGTGAAGTTCTTGAAGTTGAAATAGAGCAGCAAAAAGATAATCAACAAAGTAATCGGGATAACTATCTTCAGTTTCTTTGCAGCGCGTTCCATATACTCATACTGACCGGACCAGACCAGACTGTATCCTTCGGGAAAAGTAATATTCGCTTCAACGACCTTTTTGGCGTTCTTAACGTAGGTTCCAACATCAATTCCGCGTAAATCGACATAAAGCCATGCTGTTTGCCTGGAGTTTTCGCTTTTAATGACTGGAGGACCCTTGGTGATCTTGATGTCAGCCAAATACTCCATTGGGACCTGAGCACCGGATGGAGTGGGTACCAGCACTCTTTTAAGAGCACCTATATTATCACGCAACTCACGACTATAGCGGACATTGATCGGGTATCGCTCAAGACCTTCGACGGTATAGGATACGTTCATTCCACCAATTGCAGACATGATCACATCCTGCACATCACCAACGGTCAGACCGTAACGTGCGATTTCATCACGATTAATATCAAAGTCCAGGAAATTCCCGCCAATGGTTTTGTCAGGGAACACGCTCAAGGTACCCTCAACATTTTTTATCACACCTGCGATTTCCTGTCCAAGATTGGAAAGGACTTCAAGATCTGGCCCCATTAGCTTAATGCCCACAGGGGTTTTGATACCGGTAGCAAGCATATCGATTCTTGTTTTTATTGGCATGGTCCAGGCATTTGTTAATCCAGGGAATTGGATCGCTGCGTCCAGCTCAAGGATGAGCTTGTCAATGGTCATTCCAGGTCGCCAAGTATCTGTAGGATTCAACATTATTGTTGTTTCTATCATAGATAAAGGAGCAGGATCTGTGGCCGATTCAGCACGACCTATTTTGCCAAATACGTGATGAACTTCAGGGAAACTTTTAATGATCCTATCGGTCTGCTGAAGTAGCTGTTTGGCTTTTGTGATACTGATTCCAGGATCGGTGGTAGGCATATAGAGCAGATCTCCCTCATTCAGGGGTGGCATGAATTCTGATCCAATCTTGCCCAGTGGAATTACTGTTACAGCCATGATCACGATGGCAATGATGATCGTTGCCCATTTAAAACGCAATACTGTGTGAATGATCGGTCTATATATCTTCATGAGAAAGCGACTGATAGGATTCTTGTCTTCAGGGAGGATCTTGCCACGAACGAAATACCCCATAAGAATGGGAACAATAGTAATGGCCAGAAAGGCTGATGCGCCCATGGCATACGTTTTTGTAAATGCCAGGGGTTTGAATAAGCGTCCCTCCTGTGCTTCCAAAGTGAATACCGGGAGAAAAGAAATAGTAATAATCAGAAGCGAATAGAAAAGAGCCGGTCCGACTTCCTTGGAGGAGTCGATAATAATTTGCCAGTGGTCTTTCTTGCCCTTGTCTCTTTCAATATGCTTATGAGCATTCTCGATCATCACAATCGCTGCATCTACCATGGCTCCAATCGCGATGGCAATCCCACCTAAGGACATGATGTTGGCATTAATTCCCTGGAAATACATGATGAAAAATGAAACCAGAATTCCCATTGGTAAGGTGAACAACGCCACAAAGGCGCTGCGGAAATGGAGGAGGAAAATGATACAGACAATAGCGACAACCAACAACTCCTCTAATAGTTTTTTACCCAGATTGTCAATGGCACGATTTATCAACCCAGAACGGTCATAGGCAGATTTGATGGTCACGCCTTCAGGAAGCCCTTTCTTAAGTTCTTCTAATTTTTGCTTGACCAACTCGATCGTTTTAAGTGCATTTTCACCTGAGCGCATGACGACGACACCACCGACGACCTCTCCTTCGCCGTTCCAGTCTGTTATCCCCCGCCTCAGCTCAGGTCCAATCTTGACATTGGCAACCTGTTTGATAAGAATGGGGATTCCTTCCGAATCCACACCCAGGGCTATCTTTTCTATATCTTCCTTGCTTTGAATATATCCCAGACCACGCACCATGAATTCTGTCTCGCCCATCTCAACCAGCTTGCCACCGACATCATTATTGCTGCGCTTGATGGCCATTTTTACTTTCTGGATGGGAATGTTGTATGCAAGTAGCTTATTGGGATCAATCTCAACTTGATATTGTTTTACATAACCACCAATGCTGGCCACTTCTGCAACACCGGGAACGCCAGTTAACTGATATCTTAGATACCAATCTTGAATAGATCTTAGCTGCTGAAGATCATATTTATCCCCACCATCTAATACATATTCGTAAACCCAGCCAACACCAGTTGCGTCGGGACCGAGCGTAGGCGTGACCCCTTGAGGAAGGCGACTGGAGACATAATTTAGGTATTCTAAAACGCGTGATCGAGCCCAGTAAAGATCTGTATTGTCTTCAAAAATGATGTAGACAAATGAAAGCCCGAAGAATGAGTATCCTCTGACTACCTTGGCGTATGGAACGGCTAGCATGGCGGTTGTCAGTGGGTATGTCACCTGATCCTCAACCACCTGAGGAGCTTGACCAGGGAATTCTGTAAAGATAATTACTTGGACATCACTCAGGTCAGGGATCGCATCAATAGGAGTATTCAGGACAGCATATATTCCACCCAGTGCAATCAGAACCGTAAATATGATCACAAGTAATCGATTATTTACTGAGGCTTCTATGATTTTTTCTAACATATCAATTCTCTATATTTTTCTCGCCAATGGGGCTTAAATAACAATTATCTCATTCATATTTGAACCAACCACAACTAATGATTATGGCTCATTGCGTTTTCTGAGCTTTCGTTATCGTTTGTCATTTCCCCCATTGGCTGTTCCAGGGTTTTCATTGAGCCAGAAGGTATTTGAATCTTGTCATCCTTCATCTCGGCTTTTGCTGAAGCTTTCTCCATTAACATCTTCTGAATGGCTTCTTGAAGACGACTCTCACTATCAAGTAGAAATTGTGCAGAGGTAACAATTTGCTCACCCTCTGTGAGACCAGCCAAAACCAGCACCTCCCCATTATCGCCTTCCTGTCCAACTCGAATTGGGCGTGGTTCGAATCTGCCATCCCCTTTCGCAATGAAGACTAATATTCTTTCACCTGATCTGATCACGGCTTCTGACGGAATGACAAGCGCATCAGGAATTGATTGTGTATTAATATTTACATTAGTATACATGCCCGGTTTCAGCATTAGGTCGGGATTAGGAAATACGAGACGCACTTTAACATCGCGTGCTTTTTCGTTCAGGTAGGGATAGATGTAGGCCACTTTACCCTTCAATATCTTTCCCGGTGCGTATGATAGTTCCATCTCAACTGTTTGCCCGACCTCTACCCAGGGTACTTCATTATCATAGAGACTGGCCATTACCCAGACAGTCGATAAATCAGCAATCCGATAAAGTGAACTTCCCGCCATGATATGTTTGCCTTCTACTGCATTTTTGTGGATCACTACCCCATCTGCAGGGGATTCAAATGTGATGGTTTTGCTGACGACACCTTCTTCTTCGAGACGTAGAATTTCTTTCTCTGGAATATCCCAGTAGGTCAGTCTCTGGCGCGTTGATGCAAGCAAGGATTCAGCACCATCTCGAATGCTGGCAAAGCTGGAGTTGCTGATCAATTCTTTGTTCTTTAAAGCCAGGAGATATTCTTGTTGCGTGGTTACCAGATCAGGGGAATAAAGCTCCAGCAAAGCTTGCCCTTTGCGAACGGGTTTCCCAGTATAATCCACATGTAGTTTTTCTATCCAACCTGAAATCTTGGAAGATACTTCGAAAATATTCTCTTCATTGTAATCGACTTTGCCTAATGCACGGATATTCCTGCTAAATGCCTGTCTTTTAACAGTAGCAGTCCGAACACCCATATTTTGAACTGTGTTGGGATCAATGGATACTTCGCTGCCGGAGTTTGATTGGTCATCATAGACAGCTATGAGATCCATACCCATTTTTGACTTGCCAGGTTCATCATAAATTTCAGTCGGATCCATGGGTGCCTGCCAGTAGAGAATTTTCCGTTCACTGCCGGATTGTTGAGTGGCCGCTTTGGAAGTTATGTTGGTCTTCATGGGCGTCAGGTTCATTCCACAGATGGGGCACTGACCGGGTCCTTCAAGAATAACTTCCGGATGCATCCCGCAAGTATACAGTCCCGCTGCTTCTGCACTATTCGCATGGTTGCTGTCTGAATTAGCCGTGCTGCAGCTGAGCAGGAATAATGTCATTCCAAGACCTAATATTAGGGTCATAATCTTGTTGCTAGTTCTCATCTTTATTCTCCAAAACATGTTGCATTCCCCACGTGGTTAGATTGATCATTTCAAGGACAAGGACGTGCCGATGAAAAATTCCAAATCAACTTTTTGTTTATTGTAGTTACTAATGAGTCTTGCGTATTCAAGCTCAAGATTGAACAGGGTCATTTGACTGCTGATAAGTGTCAAAAAGTCCACTTTATCTGTCTGATATCCCGTCATTGCTGATTGCAGAGACTGACCTGCTTGCGGGATAATTCCAGTACGATACAGGTCGATCAGCTCAAGACTTTCATTCAACGCGGTCAATGAGTTATTGATATCGCGATACACTTGATTCTGAACACTCTCGTAGCGTTCCTGTAATCCTTTATTCTCAATTTTCTTCTCAGTCACGTTTTGCTTCTGTTTGCTTCTACCGTAGATGGGTAGATTCAGGCTTACACCTGTTGAGAAGAAATCAGCCCCTCCCATACCACTTTGCAGCACATCCCGTTGTGTATATGCTGCTGATATGGCGAAATCAGGGAACAAGTTCTTTTTAGCCAGATCTATTTTCCGCTCGCTCTTTTCAATGCGTTTTTGCCACAGCGTCAATAAAGGTCTATTCACATCGCCAAGTGCTTTAAGCTCGGTCAGTGAGAGAGAATCCTTAACAATTTGTGGATTTCCCGTGGGTCCGTAAGATTGATCGACCGGTCGATTTAAGAGTGTGTTGAGTTCTGTTTCGATCTGCTGTCTATTCTGTTTTAATGAAATGATGCGCTCTGTCATTCGGGATAGCTCGACTTGCGCTTTGAGCACATCTTGCTGCAACCCCTTCCCCACTGCATATTTCTGCTCGGCAACTTTTAGCAATTCAGTTACAAGTTGACGGTTCTTCTCAATGGTTGCGATGGTTTCATCAACAAGGTAAAGGTTATAGTAATTGGTGGATATATTTCTGATGAGACTGTTGCTAGCTTCTTCGTACATGTCTTTAGATATCTCGACATCCACTTCAGCAATCCGCTGTTTTAGCCCAAGTTTTCCCGGGAAGGGTAATCCTTGCTTGACGGCCAGTTGTTTTCCCGACATGGGCTCCTGATCAAACCCTAAATTTTCAAAGGGAATATTCATCAGGTTTATTGATAACATTGGATCGGGTAGTGCGCCGACCTGGGAGATTTTTGTTTCTGCAACCCCTATATCTTCATGATATGCCTGCCGGAGAGGATTATTTGCCAATCCCTCCTTGATTAAATCATCTAGATTGGTCTGATTTCCTATGGGGGTTTGCGAGTAAGCGATACTCGCTAATATAACCCCTAGAAATATTCGCATAATTAGCATTTGCTTTTGATTCCCCATTTCCATGTCTTCTGGGTTTCGTGGCCCAAAGCTGTTCATTTTCGATACCAAGTTCTGTGTTTGCTTCTTCATTAACATGCTCTACATAACTCCAATAACATGCCAAGAGTGCAGCCACAGAATGTCAAGCATACATATATTATTGTACTTATTGAAAATACGACTTGTTAAGGATTACGTTTTATAGCGAGTTCGAGTAAAAGATGACGAAATTATTGTTGATTATTATACAGTTATATGGAGAATAGTCTCCACTTTTATCCAAGATTAGGTACTATTTTGTATTTATACCCAGTTTCTTCAGACGATACAGAAGTACATGCCTTGGAATCTTAAGCATACGCGCAGCCTTGGATTGGTTGCCGTTCACTTTTTGGAGGGTCTCACGAATCAATTTCTCTTCCACTTCGTTGAGGGATAGCCCATCTGATGGAATTTTTAACGCTAATGAAGTGAGATTTACTTCGGCAGAACGTATATGATCAGGGAGATCAGATGATGTAATCAAATCTCCTTTGGTCAGGGTGACAATTCTTTGGACGAGATTTTCGAGTTCCCGAATATTACCTGGCCAGGTATAATGATCGAGAATATCCAACACCTCGCCGTCTATTCTGAATGGTTTGCTTTTAGCGTATTTCTTTAAAAAATGGTTGATAAGAATGGGGATATCCCCAAGCCTATTTCGCAGGGGGGGAATCGTTATTGGGATTACACTTAACCTGTAATAGAGATCCTCTCTAAATCTTCCCGTCTGTGTGAGGTCCCAAAGGTCCTTGTTCGTTGCTGCAATGATGCGAACATCCACCTTCATTGTCCTCGAGTCCCCCAAGCGTTCAATTTCATGCTCTTGCAGGACTCTGAGCAATTTCGCCTGGACAGACTCATGAAGGTCTCCTATTTCATCAAGGAAAATGGTTCCACCATCGGCCAATTCAAATTTCCCTTTACGATCCTTTACCGCCCCAGTAAATGAGCCTCTCACATGGCCAAAAAGCTCGCTTTCCAACAGATTTTCCGGGATTGATGCGCAGTTTACCGTAATAAGGGGTTTTTTGCCTCTGGCGCTGTTGTAGTGGATCGCCTTCGCTATGAGTTCTTTTCCCGTGCCACTCTCACCCAGGATCAAGGTAGTTGTATTGCTATCGGCTATTTGATCGGCTGTGTCCAGGACACTTTCCATGGCCGAATCATTGGTGATAAGATTATTAAACTTGTGTTTGCCCTTTAATTCGCGCCTCAATTGTGTGTTATCCACCTGAAGAGCTCGAAGCCGCATCGCTTTCTCAATTACAAATAACAGTTGTTCATGGCCAAAGGGTTTGGTTAGATAATCATCGGCCCCCAGACGGCATGCTTCAATGGCATTGTCCACACTCCCATAGGCAGTAATAAGAATGACGACAACGTTTGAATCCAGTTTACGTAATTCACCCAGAACATCAATTCCAGACATATCTGGCATCTGAATATCTGTGACGACGATATCGAAAGTTTTCTGTTTGAAATTGTCGAGACCTTCCTGGCCGCTGTTTACAACGACTGTATCAAATCCGCTCTGCTCGAGTTGATACCCTAAAACTCTACTCAAACTGATGTCATCATCAATTAGCAAAATGCTATTCATTTTTACTGATCCTTTGGTAAACCGTTTGATTCAACTTGGAGCAATGGCATGGAAAGCGTAAACCGGCTGCCCACAGTTTCACGATTTTCTACCTTGATCTGCCACTGTCGACTATCGACAATCCGCTTTACAATACTTAAACCCAACCCTGTTCCCTGCTCTTTTGTGGAAAAGAAGGGTTGAAACATTTTCGTCAAATATTCATCCTGAATTCCCGGTCCCTCGTCCTCTACGGCGATAAGGCATTTGTCCTCTGATGTGCCAACGACTTCAGCAGTGATCAAGATTTCACCAGATCTGTTCATGGCCTGAATACCATTGAGGACTAAATTGACTAAGACTTGTCGCAAATCATTTGGATCCCCCTTCAACATCAAAGGACCACTGGGTATCCTGCATTGTATACTGACTTGATCGCGACGAGCACGACTTGCCAGGAGCATGGATGTATTTTGAATGATCTCAATAATATCGTATTCAACTTCGGTACCCTTACTCCGCCTGGCGAGCGCTAAATAGTTTTCGACCACACCGCTCATTCTTTCCGTTTCATTGATTAGTATCTGGAAGAACTCACCGCGTTTTTCCTGTTGGCTTAGTTCCTTCTTGAGGATGTCCACACTGCCTCGTATGGATGCCAGTGGATTTCTAAGTTCATGGGCAAGACTCGCCATCAATTCACCTATCACGGATAGCCGCTCCGAGTGGCTGAGTTGTTCTTCTAAATCTGCTATTTCCTCTGATTGACTTTCAAGTGTTGAGAGTGTTTGGGTTAACTCCTCAGCCGTTTCTGTCAGATGATCGCGTGCATTCTTTTCTAATTTGGACTTTAATCCAGTCAGATAGCCTATGGCGTTGTAGATGACAATTTGAAGATACCCCAGCAAGTGATGTTCAGCTCCCCCAATCCATTGAAATATGATGTGAGGAGCTACAATGATGCTGATAACTACTGCCGTGCCGAAACCACCGACCACACCAAATTGAATGGCTCCGATCAAGATGGGCACGATGTAAAACTGCATGAGGATCAGGTGGATATGGCCTTCGTCTGGTGGTGTTGTAAAATGGAAATACGATATTAGAAGAGTGGAAATTAAAATGGTCAACCACCAAAACCGGGGGCGCTGCAAATTAGGTATTTTGATTTTCGACATATCGAAGCTTTCTGCTAGCGGTTAAGTATGCACTCGAGGATAAGCTAAAACTGTAGAATATTCCACAACAATTCTAGTTCACAATGCCAGCTTCGTTCTATTCTCCTGGAGGTACACCGTCACAATTATTTCATATTCATTGCAGATATAGTGCACACGGGAAATCACCCACCCCCGTAATATCCTGATACACAGCCACATACAGGATGCAAAAAGGGGACTGAAAATTTCCCTCTCTTTAATAAAGCCTTGGTTCTCTGCTATTTTAAAACAAATGGTTTCATTTGGTCACACACACTTGAGGAACAACCATCTTCACCGGTTCCCTTTATAGAAATATTTCCCTATATATTTTTGACACATTATCCGTAAGCTACTGACTATCAGCGATATTCAGAACTTATAATCCCTCGGTAGCAATACTGTGACGGTTCGACTCCGTCCCCGGGTACACGACTTCGCTCTGAAAAGAGCGGAGGAGTCTGCGCCATAGCTGAGCACCGGCAAAACGACAGCGAGTACCTTTTGCTCAGTGGGATAATTCTTCAGAGCTTCATCGATACAGGCACCATATATAACCAAAGATTACCAATAACATTTAAGCGGAGCCGATCAGGTCCAAGCCCAGCGGGCGAAGACTGATCGCCGCAGGTACAACACACTGATACACAGTTACTTACATGATCAATGCAAAGTAGATGATTGCACTTTTCCGAGAGGAATATATTACTGGGGAGTGCACCATTCACCATCATTTGCCATTAAAACTGCACACCATGTGCACACGATTTTGGGCATTTGGACATCAAACACCTCCCATATGCATTTCCTTATCTGAGGTATACCATCTTAATAGTCTGGCTAAATGGCCCAGCATTTAATCGACAGAAATACACGCCCGTATTCACCGTATTGCCGGCAGCATCAGTTCCGTTCCATTGGACATTGTGATAACCAGCAACTTGCTGACCCATGACTATCCTAGTCACCTCCCTACCCGTGATATCGTAAACCTGAAGATCGATTTCCATGTATTGCGATAAGCTGTATGAAATGGTGGTGCTGGGATTAAAGGGATTTGGGAAATTTTGATCAAGTCTGAATTTTACTGGAGTAATAAATTTTTCCGAGATTTTCAGCAACGGATCACTTTGGATGCGGCAGACCTCACTCAGGGTAGCATATTCGATACGATTCGCATAACGAGAATTGAGAGAATCCAATAACTCAGTTGTCCATTCAATGACCAGGCCATTCTCATAACCCTCTCTGATAAATGGGTCATGCAGCAGCAAGCAATAATAATTTCCCAATGAAGCTTTTAATTCAATATCATCAAGTGCTTGTTGGAGTTCTTCAGCATAGTTGGATAGTGTTAGTGCCCAGGTATACTCATTATTTGGCGGCAGATTGAACAGATCATGGTCTTCATTCTCATAGAGAATGTCTGTGGTGGACAGGAATTCGAAACCACAATCAGTCAAAATCTCATAGGTTTGGGAATCAGCAACATGCCCAGGTGGCACAAAACAAGTTGGCGAATAGTTAAGACTATCCTGGAGGATATTCCTGCCCCCCTGGACCATTTCCACCTGTATAGAATCCGCATGGGCGGTATTGAATTGAGTACAAAACATTTCATGACTTGATTGACCGCAGTTGGGACAAATGTGATTGTAACCATGTTGAATAATTTCATGACCATTCGCAATGCTGTTAAGCAGGTCTCCGCGTAAAACACCATCACTATTTTGAGATTCCAGAAGTCTATGGGGAATCACAGCCCAGGACACTTTCGCGGAACGTGATTCCACAGCATCTTGAAATGGTATGATGCTCAGCGGCATCCAATTGATGCGAGACTGGATATCATCCACACGGATGATAAAATAAAAAGGATCATCGGCTAGCAGGGATAGACAAAAGCCTAGAGTACCAAGAAGCAGTTTAACAGAAAATGGTATAATTTTCACCCTGATGCTATGGCGTTTTCCAGATGAACGCCATGATACTGTTTAACTTCACCGTGATCAAAAATCAGATCTCCAAAATTCTCTGGCGCATGAAAGTTGAGTTCATCCAGAACTGACCAGGAAATCCAATGTGGATGTGAAGTTTCATCTCCACATTTATATATATTCCCTTTCCAATTGACCAGTGTATCCAGCTCACCCACATGCTCCTCCATAACCGAGAAGGGAATGAAAAATTCCAGGTACCAGGTTTTTGGGCCTTCATGCTCTGGCTCGATGAATGCAGGCAGCGAATGAAACCGAAGAATCTTTTGATCAGCATCAGGAGCGAGCTGATGGGAATACTTGATTTTGCCATCAACCCTGGTTGGATCCGTTATATAGGTGGCCAACAGGCTACCCCCACAGTTAAATTCAAAATTGAAATAACCAGCCCCTGATTTGGGTTGGAGAAAGATCTCTACACAGCTGTCCTTGTAGACATCTGATTGAAATGTCTCATGCACGCAGCGGATGTAATTATCCTGAACTTTGAAAATGCCATACAAACCTCTGCTAGAATATTGCAGTTTGCAGCAGGTGGCAGGTCTGTGGTCACTACTCTCAGGACGGCAATGACTCAAATGAACAGGGTTAATATGTTTCCAGGCGGGTCCATTCCAAGATCCAGTCAGCTCCGGCTCATATCTCATCAACCTGATCAAATATTGAGAGTCGTTTTTATTCTTTTTTAACAAGTCTAAAACAGTCTTTCTTTATGGATTACTTCAAAGCGATCAATTTGATGGTTTGCGACTCGGATCCAGCTTCCAGACGGGCGAAATAGACACCTGTAGGAGCTACCTGATCCCGGGCATCTCTCCCATCCCAGACCAACTCATGATATCCAACATCCTGGTGCTCGGCAAAGTCAAGCTCCCTGATGACGTGTCCCCTGACATTAAATATTTTCATCTTAACCGTTGAGGATTCACCAAGGTTATATCTGATGATGAGTTGTGGATTGAAAGGATTTGGATATGCATGCAATGATTGAATACGACTCACTCCATCTGGAGCGAATGTCTCTTTATTTACAGAAACGGTTTCAAGACTGGTTTCACTTGTGATTCGAACTGCATCAGCTACTACATAGCTACCTGTATGTGCTGCATTTGAAACAATCAGTGAGTAAGGTGTATCCGCATCAAATGCATAGGTCCCCAATAAATTCCACTGCCCATTGTTGATGGTCTGATCCTGGTAAACCGTATCAACCCCAGCAGCATGCTGAATCACAAAGGGCGTATCAGTCGCCCTGTTCGGTGCTGCAACCCACCATCCGAAAACATCGGCTTCACTGACACTGTGTTGCAGAGAAAAATTGAAACTCGCAGTACGATCGCCATTTCCAATAT
>JABMOT010000149.1 GCA_013202385.1 Fidelibacterota bacterium | reverse complement strand
GCAATATACAGGGTCTTTTGCCCCAGGTCAGCCAATTGGGAATAATCACCAGATAAGAATACATTTCGGGCATCAGCAATACTGACCATCCCTAGACGGCTGATAAACTCAAGCCATTCGTTTGTATCTACCCTGGGAACCAAAGACTTTTGCATGATAATCCTTACCTATTCAATTATGGTTGGCAGTTGCTCAATAGCTACTAACCCCAGTCTCCTCCATCACCACCAATCGAAAATTTTGTGTTACAGATAAACTTGACCGATCCATTGGGTCCCGTTTTAATCTGAAAAGCAGTGATGACGCCAGTACCTGAAAAAGTGATAGACTTGCCAGCGGCGTCAATATAAGACATGTCAACAGCATCGATAACTGTTACTTCTGCCAACTGTTCGAAGGTGACAGTCAGTTTGGCGGTTACATCGGCTGCAATTGGCTCTGCGGAAATATTGTCCACCCATGTGTCCTCAGGAAGGACTTCCCCACCTGTGGCTGCGTAAACCTCAGGATCTGCGGACTGGCCATAGACGGTTCCAGCCGAAACGGTTTCATCAATTACCAGGATTCCGTCCGAATCTTTGGCTAAGCTGTTCCCTTCAAGCAGAAAGGGGGCTCGCTCATTCTGGACGATTTGTCCCTGGTAAAAGATTTGATCAGGGTTGGTTTCCAATGGGCTTTCGCAGCCGATGAACAATAACACGGCCAACAAAATAATCGTCGTAAATCTCATCTTTCAATCCTCCTAGTTAGTGTATCCTCCGCCACTAATATAATGAAATAATCAGCATGTATAATATTTTTTATAAATTATTAAATATTTTATTGCTTAATGAAGCTTATCAGTATACATTTGCACTAAGTATGAAGCCAACCTTATCATCTAGCCCCAAACATTGCTGCCGGTAAACCAGCGACCCATCTACGATGCCATCTTTCAACACGAACAAGCGCCCGCTACTTATGCAAACTGGATTCGGACTGGGTCAGGAAGCATCTCTTATGAAAAACAAAAAAATTATCGGCCTGGTGACCAGTATTCTGGATGGGAATACATTCGAAATCAGCGTGCATAACCAGAACGGTTCTGTCAATCATGGGAAGCATACTGAAAAGATTCGTATCCACGGTATGGATAAACCGGCAACCTCCACCTTATCAGGCATTTTAGCCAAGCTCGAGCTTGAAAAACAAATTGTTGGACGAACACTTGAGTGCGAGATTATTGAGCGTGACGACACTGACCAGATCATCGCCGTTGTACCTTCTAAATATTTACAATCCCCATTTGCCTTTAATCGAGATCCAGACGCTTAACCCTACGAACCGTTTCACATAAAATAACTATTTTCGTTTTTCCAATCGGCTTTAGATTAGAGTGTGATTGAATCTGAACTCCAAGATATCCATCTAGTAAAATCAATTAATGTTGATTTAATTCAATACAGCAAAGATTCGGAGTATTGGGAAATTTTACTCTTGATGGGATTTGGTAATCCTTCTGCTACGCAAGATTTCTACCAAAAACTGCGTCACGATCTAGATCGAAATGACTGGCGCATTCCGCTCGTTGATATCGGAGAGGCTAGATTTCTGTCAATCATAGGTCGGCATTTCGATAGTTTTCTGCAGCTGGAGAAGGCTTCAAACACTGTATTCTCGCGCGCGAACTATATAAACGAAACCATCCACTCAGAGATAATGTCGCTGCATTCTTATGTGTTTGCTAATTTAAACCTGAAAATTTCCCAACAAACCAATAGTTTACCTCTACTTCTAAGCGGGATTCGATTGACCTCGCTAAACTCCTTCAAATTAGCTTATGAATATAAAATCACTATTCATCAGGTTGGGGAGTCCTATTCTCCGATTTCTGAACTTATTGAAGTAGTAGAAAAACTCAAAAATAATCAATTATGGGTTTTAGCCTGCATGGGCTACCGCCAAATTGGAATTTTCTTCCGGCAGAGGAAGGAATATAATAAAGCACATCATTATTTTAATCTTGCACTGTCCATGGCCGAGGATTTGGATTTACGCGTGACCAGAAACCAAATTCTCAATGCGAAAGCGTACACATTATTCTTTGAGGGGAAGCTTGAGGCGGCGGAAGAACTGTTTGCGAAGATACGTCCTGAGGGTAGGCTTGATTCGATTTTACCCATACTAAATGAGAACTTATCCTTAATGGCAAAAGCGCGTAAGGACATGACTCGCTCCATTAATCATATGAAAGACGCACTCGCAGTCACTTCAGAGCTTGATTCTGTCGGTCATCTGCCGGGCGAATGTCTCTATTTAGGGCAAGCTTATGAAAATCATTTGGGCGATCTGGATCAGGCAGAGCACTTCTATCGACTCGGGTATGAGCATTCCATGCGTTATGCCTCCCACGGAATCAGTCTCACTGGAGACCGCAAAGATGTTGTTGAAACCTATGTCAACTTTATTTCCCGCAAGAAGAATGCTGAAACAGCTCTAAAAGCTGTTCCACGGGAGGATAACTTTGCGTTTAGTCAGGGTAAACCCTGGAAGGATATCAAGGATATCTTTCAGCATCAATTAATTTGCTTCCATGCCGCCGAACTGACCAACAGTAAGCTTCTTGCAGCTAAACTTGACATGCCTCCGTCAACGCTTTACTCGTTGCAAGACCGATTGAAAACAAGGGGATATGTGCTACCTGAAAAAGATCAAAATATTCCTCCAGAAAACTTGGATCTCCACGACTTTTTCATCGAGCACCAAAATCTTACATGGAATGAGATCAATCAAATTTTCGAACGGGAAATAATGCATTATTTATACGAACGCTATGGCTACAATAAACATCGGCTGGCAAAAGTTTTGGGATTGAGTTATCCCTCAATCATCCAAAAGACCCGTGAATTGACACAGGTTAATGAACATTTTCTCCCGAATTAAGCCAATAAAGACATCAGAGTCCGTTCAACGACATCCTGAATTCGGAGGTGTTACATTTATCTCCAGTAGACGCACGCGATCACTGCGGCTCTCGGTCAAGCCATTTATGGGTTTGCAAGTAAAGTTGCCCTGGGGATTTCCAAAAGCCAAAGCCTGGGATTTCATCGATGAAAAAGCGGAATGGATTAAATCAGCACTTCAGCAAGCCAGATTAACTGAGGCTAAATCCGTCCAATTCTTTACATCAAATAAAAAACCAAGCTTAAAAGACATTCGAACATCTTTGGCAACCAGGCTTGATGAATTGGCAGTTCAATTCGACTTCAGCTATCAGAAAGTAAGTTTGCGAGACCAAAAAAGTCGCTGGGGCTCCTGCTCAGCTCGAAACGATATTAGCCTTAACCAAAAACTCTACTTTTTACCGGATGACTTGCGGGATTATGTCCTGATCCACGAATTAGCCCACACACTTCAAAAAAATCATGGTCCAAATTTTTGGAATATTCTTTACACTATTTTAGGGAAGCGCAACACACTGGATAGCAGAAAAAGGCTTCGGGACTTTGAGTTCCTCTTTCACTCCCCTCCATTTTGATAATCCTCATTCTCGTTGGTTAAGCTTCCTCAATCTCCTCCGATAATACTGAGGTAATGAAGATTAAAATAATTCTATTGATTATCATTTTTGGGGCCCTCATTGCATGGGTAGCCAGCACGGATACCACTGCAAAATTTAGCACGCTTCTGACCCGCGAACGGAAGGTCGCAAATACGAACACTTTTGATAACATCAGCATGGAAAATTGTGAAAATTACGCTGTACTTATCTCCGATTCCAAATTGGCTAAACGGATGGGTGTAAGTAAAGCCTGGATTCGTGAGAATCACCAAATCGAACTTTTTGCCGATACTATTATGAGTAAGAAACAAATTATTGGGCATGTCCCACCTGGTGGCCATTGCTACATCGTGGAACAAGTTGGCCCCTGGTTTTTTGTCCAGAGCCCTGGTAGCAATGAATTGGGGTGGTTACATCAGAGTAATGTGGTAGGATTCGTAAAAAAAGATCCTAAAACGCTGATCCCCTGCCCCGGATATTTTTGATTCAGCGATCCCCCTCGAACAAAATCATCCCTAAAACAGGTTAAATTTACCATACAATCTCAGTTGCAAAATACATATTACTTAAATACGTTTTCGACATATTCAGCGGACTACAGGTTCGACCTGGAATAAAAAAACATTTTTACAATTGAGGTATTATGAAATATGATGAAATACGTTGGGGAAGCATTGGTTGTGGAAATGTGATGGAAGTGAAAAGTGGACCTGCATTACAGTCTGTAAAACACTCGCAACTTTTTGCAGTCATGCGTCGTGATGCTTCCCTGGCCAAGGATTTTGCTCTACGTCATCATGTTCCAATCTGGTGTGATCAAGTGGCTGAATTGATTGAGAATCCCGCTATCAATGCGATCTATATTGCAACACCACCCGATTCCCATCTGGAGTATACTCGTCTGGCTGCCCAGGCAGGTAAGGTGGTTTATGTTGAAAAACCTATGGCCAACAGTTACGCCCAATGTCTTGAAATGATTGATGTGTGCAAACAGCACAAGGCTCCCCTTTTTGTGGCGTACTATCGTCGTGCCCTCCCCCGTTTTTTGAAGGTAAAAAGTATCCTGGATTCTGGTCAACTTGGCATTATTCAAGACGTACGCGTAAAATTACTTCAGAAAGCAAAACATACTGACATCGCAGGAGCATCAAACTGGAGAGTTCAGCCAGACATTGCTGGTTGTGGCTATTTCTGCGATCTGGGATCCCACATTTTCGATCTTTTGCAATTTCTGATTGGCGATATTCTTTTTGCTTCTGGAAAGGTAAATAACACAGGCGGGTATTACCCGGCGGAAGACATTGTGGAGGCTGACTTCACTTTCAAGAATGGGGTTAAGGGATCGGGAGTCTGGGATTTTAATGCTGACCGGGATCTTGAGCGAACAGAAATTATAGGGAGCGAAGGAAAATTATCATACACTCATTTTGCTGAGGCTGATGTTACCCTGAACACCCAGGCGGGTGAAATGCAATTTGAGATCCCCAATCCCCTCCACATTCAGCAGCCATTGATCCAATTGATGATTGATGAACTGCGAGGAATAGGAAATTGCCCCAGCACCGGCGCCAGTGCAGCGGAAACAAATAGAATTATTGACCAAATACTGGGTCGTTTATAAAATGGCTATTGGAGGTTTCAAGCGTAAAGGGGTAGGTAGCTATTGTAGTATACTAGATGTAAATATCTATGTGTTTCAGCGGATCTCCTGATTTTACCTCAGTAAATTCAGCATCTTGAGCCGATTCAGGAGCCGGTCTTAATTTTGGTTTCCGATTTAATTTTGAGAAATCTGTGCTGATTGGCTGAACGTGATGATTCCGCGCTACTGTCGCGTTAGGCAAAACCATTCGACTTGAGTTGAATTGAATTTGGTCCATTACTTATATAGCTTTTTCTTCATGATTCTTTTTCATGTTGGGATGCCAATCTAATAAATTTTTATTCAGGCACAACGGATAGTTCAGAGCAACTTTTCCATTTTTCTCCAGGGGTCTTACAACTACCAGGTCACACTCATTCCAGTGCAATTAAGACCGCTGCCTATCCCCAGCAGGGCTACATGATTTCCACTTGCGATTCTGCCAGCTTCCTCTGCCATTTTTAAGGTAATGGGTAGAGCGGCAGGGCCAATGTTTCCCAATGTCTGTACATTAAGGAAAACTTTGTCGATTGAAATTTCCAGGGCTTCGGTGAGCATTTCGATATGAGGAATACTTACCTGGTGGGGTATATAGAGATCAATTTTATCATCGCTCCAGTTGGCCAGCTTTTCCTTGGTCAATTCCCAGGCTTCGATTGCCAGACCGACACCAGCAACCAATAACTCATGAGGGTAGGATATTCCCCCATCACGCTGCCCAACACAAAGCCGATTGTAGGCTGTGGCCGCCATACTGACTGATCCATTAATCAAATGACCGGACTTTGAATTATCCTTGTGGGTAAGGAGCATGGCTACGGCGCCAGATCCCAGGGTAAGGGTGGCAAAATTTTCACGAAAACTTTTCATTGTGAGATCAGGATCCTGCAATTTTTTGATAGTCGCTTCGATTGGCTCCCGTGAACTCTCCCCATTAACGACCAGACCATATTTGATCATCCCGGCTTCTATCATCATCATAATCTCAGATATGCCATCTACAAAACCGAGACAGGCGTTGCCAATATCAAAGTTGCGGCAAAAGGGTGACAATTCCAGGTTCCCATGGACCAGGCAGGCCACTGATGGTTCGATAAAATCTTTGCTCACTGATGTATTTATAATGCAACCTATTTCCTCGGGATCAATTCCGGACGCCTCAATGACTTTTCTGGCAGCAATGGTTGCTACATCGCTGGGAGCAGTTCCGGGATCCCAGAAACGCCTTTCAGAAATGCCTGTTAAACGTTCAAGATTTCCCAGTGGAATCCCGAATTTTTCTAGTGTTGCGGAGATTTGTTCTTCCAAACTCAGTGAAGTAATGCCGTGGGGCGGCAATTCATAGGCTATGGCTTCAATGACTACGTTGCTCGGCATTTATGATATCCTTATAAAATATTCTGCACTCATCAATCTGAGCGGCAAGACGTGGAAGTACAGGATGCAAATCAGATTTATTTTCGCTAATAACTCAGTCAAGTTAAACGAGAATCAGGGTCAACCAACTCAAGATACTGTACTGTGCTGTGCTGTGTTATAATTTCTGGGAGGGTCACGAATGATCGGTGGAATAAACGGGTTAGATTTTTCACACTAAGGCGGTGGTGGATCACTCTTGCTATGGGGTTTGGTCTTAGGGTATCCAGCTTAACTGGTTTTATTCAAAACCAAACACACCCAGCTCCGTGAGAGTACGATCTCGTTTTAAAGCTTCCCCCTTGTTACATCTCAGAACAAAGCTCTTTGGATTAGGGCTTCGATATGTATAGGAATTATCAGAAAAGTACTTCCCTGCTAAATCACCCGCTTTCAACTGATTCCAGCCTGCCCCAATAATGGTGATGCTATTAACCTCTTTAGGGAATTCTCCATACTCATATTTGTAGATTCGCAATTCCTCTCGAATACTGCTTAACGCACTATCGGCTTCGGCCAATCTTGCTTCAGCTACTTTTGTACTGTAGAAGGGAACAGCGTTGACGACAAGTACGCAGATAATGACAAGTGCGATCAACAGTTCGAGGATTGAGAAACCAGTATGGTGCCTTCTGCGCATAGTGTCCATAAACCTCTTCCATAGAATGTCTACAAATTAACCAGAACCTCTTCGCAAGGATTATGCCACATAGTTTATCATGTCTTATATTGTTATATAACAGATACTTACAATGATATCCTTCGAATTTTTAGCATATATTATTTGTCTGTATTTTGTGACAAATATCCAATAAATGGTTAAAAACGTGACACTTCATATCAATCCTGTGAAGATTTTCGCCTTATCTGAATTCGTCGTGAAGGTTATTTTCGAGGTATTCCTGTTCAAATATCTTGGTTCAGCCATCTTATCGTTCCAAGGAGCATGCCTGCTCTGACACTAACACCTCTGTTGTAAGTCGCCATGCAGAATTGTGATAATTTTGTGGCTCAATTTACCAAGCATGATTTTGATAAGCCATCAAGCCAAGACTATATTATCCCAATATCGAATTTCACTTTTCCAGAAGACAGCCAACATCTCATTGAAGTGGATCCGAATACTGCCCGGGAAGTTTCACGAAGACGTAGAGTCACTCACAATAGATAGATCCAGTAGCTCAAAAACAAGAGACGCTGCTAAACATTAAAGGCCCAAACATGAAAATCTTTAGATTCGTCCTGCTTAGCCAAATGCTGGTATTCTTTTACAGTGCGTTCGCACAAACTATGAATCCCTACCAGTTTATAAGCCCAAAACCCGCCTCGAATATGGTGTCTAAGAGCACGAATATTATCTTCAGGCATTCAACGCTCATCGATCGTTCAACCTTAGGGTCTGAGCTGATCAGAGTTGAAGGATCCAAAAGCGGTAACCACACTGGTGATCTCATTCTCTCAGATGATGGCCAAACCATTGTGTTTATGCCATCTTCAGCCTTTGCCAGCGCTGAAGAGGTACGTATTGTATTACAACGAGGAATAAAAACCAAGACGGGCGGCGGAATTCCAGATTATTCATTCAGCTTTTCCACAGCGCCCGAGGGCATAGAGCAGATCCATTATGCACCCTTTGATGTTGATCTACTGCCCCTGTCAGTTCAATCACTCAGAGATTCTGTATTACTACCGGCTCCCCCTATTACCATAGACTCTGTCAACAATCCCTCACCTGGCTATATCTTTATGGCAACCTGGGATCGCAACTCTCCAAGACAGTGGGGAAATTTTATTTTTATCCTGGATCATAACGGGAATATCATTGATTCTGTCAGGGTGGATGGCGCCCCATTTGATTTCCAGGTTCAGCAAAACGGACTTTTAAGCTACGCACGGGGTGATTTTTCAACGGCAGTGCCTCTCCCTGGTGAAGGTCTCAAACATATTGTGATGGATAACTCTCTGGCTGTTGTGGATAGTTTTCAAATGAAAAATGGCTACAGCACAGATTTTCATGAATTCAAAATGCTGCCCAACGGTCATGTCATGATGATGTCCTATCATTCCATTCTGTATGATATGAGCACCATTGTTGAGGGTGGTCAAACCGATGCAGAGCTGGTGATCAACATCATTCAAGAGCAGGATAGGAATAAGAATGTCGTTTTTGAATGGCGCAATATTGACTATATCCCCATTACCGATAGTGACCTGGATCTAACGGCGGCTCGCATCAACTATAGTACTTTAAATGCATTTGATGTTGAACCTGATGGCAACATTTTAGCCTCTTTTAGAAACCATAGCGAAATTATGAAAATCTCACGGGAGACAGGTGAGATAATGTGGCGAATGGGATCAGCGCGGGGAGAGTTTAGCTATGTTGGTGAACACGAAGAAAACGCCCCCTACTATCACGCCCGCCAGCACAATATTCGCAGACGTCCCAATGGGAACATTACCCTGTTTGACAATGGCGAGTTTCACCAACCACCCTATTCACGAGCGGTGGAATATTCTCTTGACGAAGAGAATAAGATCGCCACGTTGGTCTCAGAATGGCGTTATCCAGAGGGTAACATTTTTACAGTCACTGCCGGAAATGCAGAACTACTTCCAGGGGGTGGCTGGTTTATTGGTTATGGCGTCCCCAATCCCCAATTTGTAAAACGGAATGCTGTGGAAGTGCATGCAGATGGCTCGATCGCTCTTGAACTATCACTTCCCAGTGGTGTGTTGGCTTATCGAGTCTCTAAACTGCCCTGGAACGAAACAGTCTCCACACCAAGATTTACCCACTTTGAGGTCATCCAGGGCGGGACTTATTCCTTTAATAATGAATCCATAATCACCGGCGTCGAAATCCATTATAATGCCCTTCAGACCTTTTACTACTACAACGAGGCAACCATTACTCGGGTACCCTATGGACCTGTTGATCCTGTATTTGCTGACTCTCTGGTAAATGTTTATCCTGTGTCCATCAACTATGAAGGTGTTGAGATCAATAGCCAGGAGGCAGAACTTCATATTGATCTGGCGGTTTATCCAGAAATTGCGGATCCTGAAAATACCAAGCTCTACTATCGAAATATTTTACTGAATGACACCTTATTTGTCCCCCGTCCAACAACTTATGATGAGCTGAACAATAATCTCATCGCTACAGTATACGACTTTGGTGAAATCATCTTTGGAGTGCTCGGTAACACAAGCGAACTTGGTGAGAATGGGACTGAGACTCCTCGTGAATACAGCCTGACACAAAATTTTCCAAATCCCTTCAATCCGACCACCACGCTCCAATTCGATCTGCCCCAAAACAGCCAGGTCTCGTTGGTGGTTTATGATATGCAAGGTCGTGAGCTAAGCACTCTGGTCGATGGCGCTATGATTCAGGGACAACATAATGTCCAATGGAGTGGCGTGGGCTTGTCATCGGGTATTTACCTCGCCCGCCTGGTCACCCCAGATTATACCCATTCGATCAAGATGGTCTTATTGAAATAGTTCAGCCAATTATTAGTGTATCAGTGAGTTTCTAAGGAGACGCATAGATTCAATTTTGTGTCCTGGCCCTGCTTAAACTCTAAAAGGGGTTCATCGATTTTTCGATTTTTGAATCAGTCCCATGGGAAAAATAATTGATGAAGATGCTATATCGCTTGCTCGAAAAGTCATGTTGGTGATCGCT
>JABMOT010000148.1 GCA_013202385.1 Fidelibacterota bacterium | reverse complement strand
TTTTTGGCCGATAACAGTTATATGAAACCAACACAAAATGATCGCAAAAAGGGGAAGTTTCCGTTTGAGATATGATCAAAGTCTCAATCCGGCTGGATTGGAAAGTGCCGATTGAAAACCAAGTTGATGGTCATATTAGGCTCATGAATATTGTAAAACATATGTTGGGCGCAGTCATTTTCCTGAGTCTGAATATACTGGCTTTTGGCCAGACTGATGCCAATCACCTATTTGAGCATATATCTGTGGAAGAGGGACTTTCACAAAGTTCAGTCTACTCGATCTATCAGGATAGCCAGGGATTCATGTGGTTTGGTACAGAAGACGGTTTGAATCGTTATGATGGGTACAATGTCCAAATATTCAATCACAATGCTGGCGACTTGGACGGCTTGAGCAATAATACGATCTACACAATCTGCGAAGATTCAAATGAGTGTATCTGGCTAGGCACTCATGGTGGTGGGTTGAATAAATTTGACAGAAATACCGGGAAATTTTCCGTTTACCTCTCTGATCCAGAAGATCCCACTACCTTGAGTTCAAATTATGTCTATTCAATTATTAAGGATCCACTACTTGATGGTGTCCTGTGGATTGGGACAACTGGGGGTTTGAATAGATATGATACAGCAAGTAACCAATTCACGACAAATTTGACTGAATATGGGATTCCTGAGAGTATGAATGGTCAAACAATAAATATATTGTATTTGGATCATCAGAATATCCTCTGGATCGGAAGTGGAAACGGCCTGGCCTCACTTGACCATAAAACGCATGAATTTAAGCAATACCTCTCCGACCCCATTGATGCACAAAGCTTAAGTGGTAATTATATTTATTCCATTCATGAGGATACAGGCAGGAGGTTGTGGGTCGGAACCGATCAGGGGCTGGATGCTTTCGATGGACAAACAGGCAAATTCAAACACTATCCCTCTAATCCTGGAGATAGTAATACCATACCTAATGACCTCGTGAATTCCATTTATACAGATTATTCAGGAAACACCTGGTTTGGGACAGCAAGCGGACTGAGCAAATTTGAACCTGGGGATGAACGTTTCACACATTATTTTTCAAACCCTAATGATCCAGAGAGTATTTCTGCAGACAATGTATTGTCAATTTTTGAAGATCGTTCGCATGTACTCTGGATTGGGACTAGCGGTGGAGGAGTCAATAAGTATGACTTGAAGGGGCATAAATTTTCTCATTATCAATCTGATCCACACAACCCAAACAGTCTGAACGACAATCAAATAATGGCACTTTTTAAAGATCACGCTCAAGTTTTATGGATTGGAACTAGCAAGGGGGGGCTTAACAAATTTAACAGGGCCTCGGGCCAGTTCACTCATTACCTCAATGACCCTGGAGATCCTCATAGCCTGAGTGATAATAGCGTGGCCTTTATATATGAAGACCGATTTCAGAACCTCTGGATTGGTACCGATGCCGGTTTGAATAAATTTAACAAGACTATGGAACAATTCACCAGCTACCGCCATGATCCTGATAACCCAAGAAGTCTGAGTAGTGATTTTGTCAGTTCCATGGTAGAGGATTCGGCGGGAGTCTTTTGGATAGGCACTCTTGGAGGTGGATTAAATAGATTTGACAGCAACCAGGAGATCTTTTTATCCTATCAATCGAGTCCAGATGTACATAGCAGCCTCATTGATAACAGCATATATACAGTCATCCAGGACCGTAACGGTTTTCTCTGGATCGGTACGGATAGCGGCTTGGATAAATTTGACAAAAAAACAGGCTCGTTTACGCACTATAAATCAATTCAAGATGACCCAAATAGTTTGAATATTAGCTCAGTCTATTCGATTATTGAAGATCAATCAGGACTACTCTGGATCGGTACGGGCGGGGGTGGACTGAATGTTTTTGACAGAAATAAAGGCGTCTTTAGCGCTTTTACAAAAAAAGACGGATTGGCAAATGATGTTGTCTATGGGATCGTTGAGAGTGATGCGGGAGAGCTGTGGCTAAGTACTAATTTAGGCTTGTCACGCTTTAACTCAGAAACTGAATCTTTTACGAATTACACGATCTCTGATGGTCTTCAAAGCAATGAATTCAATGGGGGTGCCTATTGTATCAGTGAAGACGATGAGATTTTTTTTGGTGGGATTAATGGTTATAATTCATTCTACCCGGAAAAAATTGAAGACAATTCTAACCTGCCATCGATTGTGATAACGGATTTTTTTCTTTTCAACGAATTGGTCGTCCCAGGTGTTGATTCCCCTCTGGAGAAACCCGTTTCAATGGCAGAATCGGTAACCCTGGATTACAGCAATGATGTAATATCTTTTGGTTTTTGTGCCCTCGAATTTACAGCTCCTGAGAAAAATCAATATGCCTATATGATGGAAGGTTTTGATTCAGATTGGATCTATTGCGGGAATCGAAGATTCGTGACCTACACCAATTTAACTCCGGGAGTCTATACCTTTAAGGTCAAGGGCTCCAACAATGATGGTGTTTGGAACAACGCCGGGACGGCCTTAAAACTTGTAATTACTCCTCCATTCTGGCAGCGAGCATGGTTTAGATTTTTAGGGGGTATATTCATATTCAGCCTCATAGCTGTAATATACAGAACACGGATTCGTTCGATTGAGAAGAACAAAAAGATTCTTGAAAAACTAGTTCTGCTACGGACAGTTGAATTAAAAAATTCTGAAAGAAAATATAGGGATTTGTTCGAAAAATCAGAAGATGCTGCTTTAATCATCAAAGACGGAAGATTTATTGATTGCAATGCCGCAACGTTGAAAATGCTTGGGTACCGGGACAAAAATGAGCTGCTAAATACTCACCCATCTGAATTAAGTCCAGAAAAACAACCAGATGGAAGGCCGTCCATTGAAAAAGCAGATGAGATGATTGAGTTAGCCAAAAGAAAGGGTAGTCACCGTTTCGAATGGAATCATATGAAGGCTGATGGAGAAATCTTTCCAGTGGAAGTGCTGCTAACCTTAATTCCAATAAGCGATCAGGATAGCATCATTTATACTGTATGGAGAGATTTAACTGAGCGTACTCAGGCAGAAGCTGAGCGTCTCGCATTGGAAAGTCAGCGAAGACAAATGGAGGAGAAATATCAAATCCTCTTTTTAAAAATGCTGGATGGTTTTGCCCTACATGAGCTGATCTACGATGCTGAGGGAAATCCCGCAGACTATCGATTTATTACTGTAAATCCCGCTTTCGAGCGCCTCACAGGACTCAAAGCTCAGGATATAATAGGTAAGACTGTGTTGCAAGTGATCCCAAATACTGAGAAGTATTGGATCGATACCTATGGTCAGGTCGTAATCACTGGTGAACCAGCTTTGATAGAAAATTATGCTGAAGGATTGGGGAAATATTTTGAAGTTACTGCTTTCAAATCGGCTGAGAATCAATTCGCAACCATTTTTGCTGATGTGACGAAACAAAAACGGGCAGAATTTGAACGGGTTCAGCTTGAAAAACAATTGATGCAATCCCAGAAGCTGGAAACTGTGGGGACCATGGTTGGAGGCGTTTCTCATGAACTCAACAATGTTTTGCAAAGTATGTTTTTATGGGGTGGGCTAATCCAGGACGAGCTTCCTCCAGATAGTGAGGTTTACGAAAATATGCAGCAACTATTGGATGGTGGCGAGCGCGCCAGGGATTTGGTAAATCAAATCCTGACCTTTAGTCGCAAAAGTGACATGAATTACAAAGTCCAGAATATTCAAGATATTGTAATGAGCGCGCTACATTTTAAGCAGGCTTCACTCCCCCCAAATATTACGCTTGATGTATCCATCGATAGCCAGTGTGGTACGATATTGTGTGACACGACTGAGATTCATCAAATAGTTATCAATCTGTGCAATAACGCAGAACAGGCAATTGGGGAGCAAGGTGGCGAGATCAAAGTTTGTCTTCAAGAACTTGAGGGCAAAATTGGAGATGGTTCTGAAAGTTCATCCCTTCTTGAACTGAAGGTGAGCGATACTGGCCATGGTATGGACCCAAAGACGCTGGAAAGGATATTTGATCCTTTCTTTACCACCAAGCAATTCGGGAAAGGAACCGGGCTTGGTCTATCTGTTATCCACGGACTTGTTGAAATGATGGAAGGCCAGATATCAGTCTCAAGTGAGATTGGCAAGGGAACGACCTTCCGGATTCTTCTCCCGGTAACAGAGGCTGTCCAGGAAGAAGAGCTTATCAAGTCGGCCGGGAATGCAGATGTAAATAGTCTGTCTATATTGCTGGTTGATGATGAAGAAAGTATCCGGGAATCCATACAAATTATTCTCACCCGCAAGGGCTATAAAGTGGACAGTGCCTCAGATGGTACACAGGCCCTGGAGCTATTTAAGACCAACCCCGGGAAATATGATCGCATCGTCACCGATCAATCCATGCCAAAGATGTCAGGCGTTGAGCTGACAAAAGCAATCAGAAAAGACAATTCAGACATTCCAATCATACTTTCTACGGGTCAGCTGGGTGCCGAGAATAAGAAAATATTCAAGGACATCGGTATCACTGCCTTTATCCAGAAGCCCTGGTCGGCTGAGGAGTTGATCACGCGGATTCAGAAGCTGGATACTTAATTTCGGGAATCACAAGCATCCTGTCCAACTCCCGCAACACGGAAAACACCCATAACCAATGTGGGGCGCTAACTGGCTATTCCGGTCAACTTCTCACACCCATCATACGGTTCAATTGAAGTTGCCGTGTGGGAGTGGTGGGGTTATGTTGTGTTTTCTGAATGTGGGGATAGACTGTACATAATTTGGAACTAGCAAAGTGCTCGTTAGCGTTAGTACAAAGTAGCGGGCTTTTGAAACACCTCCCAAACTCCCTGCACTACAATCCAGAAATGTCTTCATGATTTCTAGAAGGGATCTGAATTTGTTTAAAGGTCCTGGGAGTTCGTTCGACAATACGTAAAGCTGAGCGGAGATAAATTGATGAACTATCAAGATGGACAAAGGGGATCACAAACCACCTGGCAAAAAGAAACTGTGCCTGAATTGTCATATCAAGAATCAAGTCGCAATTACTCATTAAAGAAAATCACATTGTATGCTGCTGGCGGGAGCATTTTGCTAGCAGTTCTGGGACTTTTGGGATACATGCCTGGTTTACAACTCCTTGGCAGTATTGGTTCGAGCTTCATTCCCATGGCTCCAACCACTGCGCATTCCTTTATTGTTTTGGGCGGGATATTGCTCATGATGACTTACCGATCCCTCTCTCACAGGACTTTGAATATTTTCACATTCCTTGCGACCCTGGTTGCTCTCTTTGGGGTCCTGGAGGTTGTTGGATTCTTCCTCGGTATGGATCTCAACTTTGAGAACAGACTGATACCAGAATTTGGGACACTGGGTGAAATGCCCATCGCACGCATGTCAATGCCTACCGGGGCATTATTCGTTCTGGCAGGTCTGGCCATCATTGCTTTATTGCTTCGTTGGCAACTGTCACAACGGAGCCATATTTTGGAGCACCTTTCCAGCGGCCTGGGAATGGTTGTTTTGATCACCAGTCTGGTATTTTCTGCTGCCTACCTGTTTGGGAGTCCCTTCCTTTATGGACGAGGCAGTACGGTTCCCATGGCGTTGACAACGGCACTGGCTTTCCTGGCATTAGGGGTTTCCATCATCGCTGAAACCGGTGGAAAAGGACTCTTTATCTGGCTGCTAAAGCTCCCTTTCCGAACCAACGATAAGCCTTTCAGCGCTCCCCGGAGATTGATTCTTCTTGTAAGTGTCATGGTCGCGGTTGCGATGATCTGCATGTCCATCCTGCTCGCCATCCTTTTCCGATATGAGTTCAGACAGCGTGAGATTCAATTGCTCACCAGCGCTCAAAATCAGGTCCTGATCATAGAAACAATAGCTGAACATAACATCACCCGTGCAGCAGATATCAAGGACGAATATCCTGATTATGATCCTGCTTTAGCAACGCTCCAGGAGATCACTGCTGCTCATATCAATATCCGTGAACTGGGGCAGACCATCGAATTTACTTTAGCCCGGCAAAAGGGTGACTCCATCGTATTCTTGCAAACCCATCGAGCCCAAGGATCTTTGTTATCGCAACCGATTGCGCTGATTTCTACCCTTGCAGAACCGCAACATCGGGCATTAAAAGGCGAGACTGGCACTCTGGTAGGCATAGACTATTATGGTAAAGAAGTCCTGGCTGCCTATAGCTTTGTAAAAAAGCTCAAACTGGGTGTAGTGGTTAAGATCGATATGGCTGAGATTCGTGCTCCGTTTATTCGAGCAGCTTTAACGGGAGTCATCATAACAGGGATCATTATCGTCATAGGCAGTCTGGTGTTTATCAGGATTGGGAATCCGGTGATTCGACGGTTGGAGGATCATTCAACTGAGCTGCTCAATGAAATCAACCAGCGCAAGCAGGTAGAAAGGGTCCTTTCAGAAAGCGAAGCCATGTATAGAACACTTTTTGAAGGCGTACCAGATGCGATCTTTTTTTATGATCCTGATTCCTTCGAAATTCTTAACGCCAATGAAGCAACTTCAATCATATATGGCTATGATAGAGATGAACTCATAGGGATGTCCTGTCTGAAGTTCAGTGCCGAAGTAGATAAATCAAAGACTGTGGCAGCTGGGATCCTTAAGGATGGTCAAGCGTATGCTAATCAAAGGCATCATAAGAAAAAGGATGGTTCCGACCTCTATGTGAATCTCACCGGGAAGAAAATATCGGTAAACGGGCATGATTTATTTTTCAGCATATGCAGAGACATCACCAAGCACAAGCAGGCTGAGGAGGAAAATATAGCCCTGGAAGCCCAGCTCCGTCAATCACAGAAACTTGAAGCAATTGGAACCATGGCAGGCGGGATTGCTCATGACTTTAATAATCTTCTGCAAGCACAGTTTTTGTATATCTCGATTTTACGAAAACAACTATCTCTTAAAGAAGATTCCGACACCACTATTCAACATCTGATTGATATAGGAAGTCGAGCCCGGGATCTTGTCAATCGCATACTCACCTTTAGCCGGCAAGCAGTGACAGTATATACGCCCTTAAGGCTTCAGGATGTATTAGTGGATTCACTACAACTTATTAAATCTGCCTTTCCGTCAAGCATCAGTATCGTACAAAATATTGATTTGGACGCAGCTCCTGTAATGGCTGATCAGGCGCAAGTTCAACAAGTTATCCTCAATCTGTGCAACAACGCCCAACAGGCCATGGGTGACAAAAATGGCGTCCTTAAAATTTCACTCCGAGAAGTGTCTGCAGATAAAGTTGGACCTTTGATGGAGGATAGTTCTCATATTCAGAAATTTATTGAGCTTCAGATAAACGACTCCGGTGCAGGTATGAATCAAAAAACGATAGAGAAGATATTTGATCCTTTCTATACAACTAAGGAAGTTGGAAAAGGTACGGGGCTAGGTCTGGCAGTAGTCTATGGGGTTGTTAAAGAAATGAACGGTCACATTAGCGTAGCAAGTAAGCCAGGAAAAGGTACGACATTCACGCTCTGGTTCCCCACTACAGAAGTACAGCCTGATCAGCATGAAGTTCTACCAACATCACTCAATCCACTTTGGAACCAGACAGTTCTTCTGGTGGACGATGAAATCGATATACTTGGTGCAGGCAAAACAATTTTGGAAGGCTATGGGTTTGATGTATTTACGGTGACAAATGGCTTGGATGCACTAAAGAAAATAAAGGAAGAACCTACTAAATATCAGCTTGTCATTACTGATTTAACAATGCCAAAAATGTCAGGTCTAGAATTTTCAAAAGAAGTATTTAGCTTTTCCCCCGATATTCCAATTATCCTGGCAACTGGAAATTTGAATGATGATAGATTAATCAATTACGCTGAAAAAGGCATTAGAAGTATTCTTCAAAAGCCCTGGACTCAGATGGATCTATTAGAAAAGCTCATAGAATTAGATTTAAATGAGAAAACTGATTGAACGACTCTAGCATAATCGAAAGATGTGATTGACCATGAAAGATTTCTCCATTCTGGTGGTGGACGATGATGAAAACATTCGTCATTCTCTGGACCTCATGCTCAGCAGTGAAGGTTTTAAGGTGACCACATGTGCCAGTGCACAAACGGCTCTTGAAGTCCTGGAGGGAGCGCCCTACCCGCTCGTAATATCAGACATCATGATGCCCGGCATGAGTGGTGTTGAGCTGTTGAAAAAAGTGAAATCCATCAATGTTGAGACTGTCGTGGTTCTGATGACCGGTTATTCGTCTATAAAGGGGGCCATTGAAGCCATCCAGGCAGGTGCACAGGATTACCTGATAAAACCCATCAACCCTGAAGATGTTATGCTCATGGTTGCTAGAAACTATCAACAATTTAAAAAAAACCAGCGTGCTGAAATGATGCGCCAGGAAATAACCCGGAACAAAACTGTTTCAATCATTGGCAACTCGCCTGGAATAAAGCAGGTTAAAAATGAAATCGCCCAGGTTGCACCGGTGAATCTTTCAGTGTTAATAACAGGAGAGAGCGGGACCGGCAAAGAGCTGGTCGCCAGAGCAGTTCATGATTTGAGTGCACGAAAAGATGAACTATTTGTGGCAATTAATTGCGCTTCGATACCATCTGATCTTTTGGAGAGTGAGCTGTTTGGGCATGAGAAGGGTGCTTTTTCAGGAGCAGTGAGTCGGAAATATGGCTTATTTGAGATTGCCGACAAAGGAACGATCCTGTTGGATGAAGTTGGTGAAATGCCTATTCAACTCCAGCCAAAAATATTACGTGCTATTGAGACGGGGATATTTAGACGCCTGGGAAGCACACAAGAAATAATCAGTGATTTTAGAATTATTTCGTCAACCAATCGAAATCTGGAAGATGCCATACTCGAAAAACAATTCAGGTCAGATCTATACTTTAGATTGAACCAGTTTCGTATATCAGTTCCTCCCTTACGCGAACGGAAAAGTGATATCCCCGCTTTAGTTGATTTCTACGCGCTTAAGAAAAAGCGTCCGGATAGCCTATCTACAGAGGCACCGGAATGCATTGAAATGTTAAAACAATATCATTGGCCCGGGAATGTGCGACAACTATTCAATGCCCTGGACAGAGCATTTTTGTACGCTGGGGAAAGTACATTATTACTCCAACATTTTGCAGCTGAGATTTCACTTCCTTCTGTGGACAAATCCGACGCTGACCAGCCACACAAGCTGTTGGCAGACATTGAAAATGAATACATCCTGAAAATGTATTACGATATGGGTCAAAACAGAACCAGGACTGCCAATGCTTTAGGAATCAGTCTCCGATCTCTATTCAACAAGCTAAAGTCACTCAACATTTAATTCACCCGCATACAATCTTCCATTAAGCCCTCTTACGATCCAGCATAATTTGCCGAATCATGCATGGCATATTTTGCCTTATTACCTATAATCGAAGCATAACAAATTAATACAACCTCTTAATTATCAATACTTAGCATGTGCATAATGTTCATGGCACATGTTTTGAGAATAGAGCGCGTCATGAAGTTGAATTAAATACTTCGAGAAAGGCTGCTGTTATGGAAATAACGAGTAATAAATCATACAGAATTCTGGTTGTCGACGATGACGAGGCGATCAGACAAGGTTATTCTCAGTTAAAT
>JABMOT010000147.1 GCA_013202385.1 Fidelibacterota bacterium | reverse complement strand
ACTTGCGAGCCAGGAAGCCCGATATTTTCCATAATCGGTCGATAACCGCAGTGAGGGCAAACCGGAGCATTTGCGAGATCTTGCTCTGTCAGAGCAAAGCAACTTTTCTGATTGGTCAGTATGTTCTGAAAATCAGTCAACTGCTGTCGTGGCATCAAATCAATGTTTGCCAATTTTAGCAAAATTTGAAGTCTATCGTCATTCAGCAGGGACACCTTTTTCTTATCGCCAGAATGATCTAGCCTAGCCTTGGTGTGCAAATCCATATAGATGTTGGTGAAATCTTTCTTGAGCGCTTGCAACCTGCCTGCAATTGATTGGGAGTTCTGAACAAGTTGGGATAAATCAGACTTGTTAATTAGATCCAAGATGTCACTGCGTGTAGCCCGCATTTGGTCTACCCAGGCATCCTCTTCTGGAAGTGCATTTTCAGCAGCTAAGAGCCAATTCGTCAATACGCTTTTATCCAAAACAAAGTCCCTGAGCTGTACCAACTTGTCTAGTAATTCAAGGGTTTTTCCATGGATTTTAATTTGAGCTGGTGAGTTGGAAAAGTTCTTCAACTTGCCCGGGGTTGAATAGCCCTGGAGTGATTCGAGAAAGTTTTTAGTCTCATCGATTCCCTTGTGCTGGTTGGCAAGATCATTTCCAGCGAGGAGATTAATGCCCCAAAAGGAGAGCCCATCATGAAGCGTTTTTTGGGTCATGACAATCCGCTGAACCAGAGTGTCAACCTTTTTAAGCATTTCTTGTACTGGTTCAGAATTTTGCTGGGTGACAAGCTGTGCCATCCCTGGGGCCAATCCTAAAAGTTCATAAAGTGCTTTTAATCCTGGAAGATTCCAGTCCTTGGGCTGCTCCAGGTGTTTAAATCTGATTAGCTCATCTAAATTTGATGCTGCCAGTTGAGCGACACTGCCGGCATCATACTTAACTCCGGGAATGCAAAGAACCACCTCTCCAGAATGGACCAAAGCTGCCAAAACGACAATCACCCATTCGGGCTCAAGCCTCGCAGCACTTGCATCCAAATATTCAACGCCATGATCATCGTATATTAATTCTTTACGATTAACAACCTGCCCATGCCCTTTCCCTTTAAGAATACTTAGGACATACTTTGCATATTTTGATTTGTAGGGATCAATTTTATCACCGTCAAGAAGTTCGAGAGCATCAAGAACGGCCGTTGCCTGTTTGGTCTTACTTTGGCCAGCGATGCCCCGCAGTGCTTCTTGTGCCGCCTGAGATCGATTATTTCCCGAAATTAAAGTTGTGAATTTGGGGTAATCTGGAGCTTGATTTTTAAAATGGGGCTCTAAGCAAATGCTAGCCGTTGTATTAATAAGATCCCGAAAATTGATGGTCTGATGTGGTGCAAGACCAGTGAGATTGACGATTGATTTGCCTTTACTCCATTCAACCAGCGATTTTTTGCGCCCTTGGTAACTCACCTCAAATGAGTCCGCCATATGCTTTTGTAACCATTGAACCATCGAACGCAAAAAGCCGTTTGCCTTAGACTCGTAGGTCCCCTTCGCATGTCCGGATGATGTTCCAGCCAGATCCAGTGCTGCGGCATAATACTTTAATGCTTTATTAAATTCATCATCAGTCCCCCGTAAATAGAAGAACACTTCATCCGATAATTTCTCATCTTTGAACCTGGGAGGGTCGTTGGGTTGAATGAAGTATAGATAAAAATCTCGTTGGGGAACCGCCGTTGATCTCTCATTGGGTGCACCGAAAAACAAATAACCTGAACGCGCCGCGTTATGATCGAGCCAAAGCAATTCATGCTGCCAGATTTTATATCCTGTTACGTAAGTTGAGTCTTGGCACTCCATGGTTCTTTTCAGTGCTTCATAGTAGTAACGGTCCAGCTGGGAATTGTCTAGTGTGTCTGCTTTATTTTCAATCACCGCATCAAAATCATCCGTTTTCTTGAGATCAAGATAGAATTGATGATTGTCCTCGTTTGATGATATGAACTGTCCACTAACTGTTTTGTGGATTTCACGTAGCACGGTTTCGACGTGCGTTTGTAGGTCTTTTTCAGGTTCATTACTACCCAACTCAGCCACAAGTGGTTCAAAGAGGCAGAGGTTGTCTCTCAATTCCGACGCAGTCGCTCCCAGGGGGGAGTAAATATCACCCGTTGTGAGTCTATGCACTGACAGCGCATGAATTAAGCGTATTGCCATCGGTTTGTATTGTTTCCGAGAGATGGCATTTTCAATACGCGTTTCAAGCACCTGGCTGCAATCGATGACAGCTCTTATTTCAGGAATGGTGCGGTATGATGCATCCTGCTTTAACGTGGTCCAGTATCTATCAAATGCAATAATTCCAGGCTTATCGCTAGGCACTTCGTCATTAAGGATTGATTTCATTGAGAGTGAAAGGGTTTTAAGAACCTCTCGTTTCTCAGTTATTGTGACCTGTTCAAAGGTATCTATATAATCCGGATGTATGGGGAAAAGTCGAACGAACTCATCCATCCGCTCATTCATACTACCATAGTACTTAGAGAATGGAGTGAGATACTCCCTTATTTTCACCTGTTGATCAACGGTTTTTTTTAGGAGCCTTTCAGCCACCACATACTTCACATCGCTCCTGGCAATGAAAACCTGTTCAAATCGAGCTTTCACGCGGCGAATACTGGCTGCTACAAAAGCAAAACGAGGGCTATCAAAAATTGCCTCCTGCACACCTCCAATAAACCGGAATCGTAGGTCTTTGCATACTTCACCAATTTCTCTTAGGAAGTTTAAATCAAGGACGAGGGGTTGTTCTTTCCTTGTGTGTAAATAGTCTAAGAGCTCATCAACCACTAAAAGTAAACCGCTGTCCGGGTAAATTTTTTCAAAGGCGGACATCATATCTTCAAAGGCAGTTTTGTGATTTGTTATTTTATCCATTGCGGGGAAGGAGTAATCAACACCGAGTTTCCCAAGACGGTCCTCAAGTTGTTCAATTATAATATCCCGCAGGGATTTGGTGGATGCTCCAATTTCAGTGCGAACCACTTGAAATTGTCCAGCAATGTCGGTAGCTGCTTCAGCGACGGAACTATTATTTATTTCTGGAATGAGGGATGCATCTTCGGCTATCGCGGAGATCATGGACATTAAGTGGGATTTTCCTGTCCCATAATTACCCACTATCAGGAGACCTTTATTGTCTACGGGTTTATGAAATTGTAGCTGTGGGATCAAAACACCTGTAATGCGATCAGCCATCTCATCAGATATGACAAAAGTTTTGACCAGTTTTTTTGCAGCCGTTGCTTTGTCGGCATCTCTGAGTTGGACAACAGACTCAATGGGATCAAATTGGAAAAGTTCGCTGTACTTCATATAAGTGGTTCCTTGTTAAAATCGTCTACTCAATAGTTAATAGTTCTTATCAATTCATTGCAATTATATAGATATTTGAAGCATCATATTCCCTGAATTCATTATGCCCAGGAGCAGCATAATTAAGCTTTCCATCAAAAAATGTCCCATTCCATGTTGCAATAATAAGATGATTTCGGGAAAGGCGCTGTAATACTCGTAGCGGATCGTTTTGAAGGGTTACATCAAAGAGAAGTTCTATATTATCAAAAATTAATGGGGAATGCCTATCGGTAATAAGATCATCCAGTAAGATGGGCAATTGAATTTCCCGCTGCCTCTTTGTGAGTCCAAGTAAGGTCTCAGATAGTGCGAGATTAAGATTTATTATTTCAACTTTCGCCTGGTCAGCAAATGATCTGATCGCCTTAGTTTTTCCGGATCCTGATTCTCCAACCAAGAGGATGAGCCGGTAATATGACTGCTCCACCGCATTTACTGCTTCACTCAGCTTATTCTGGATTGTGTCAGCCACTAGATGCTAATCCTTTTTAGGCTTTGCTGTAGAGCTTTCAGCCGAGCCGCCGGAGCGCACCCACGCGTCTATTTCGACTTTATCAAATTTCAACAGGCGTCCTACTTTGTGAGCAGGCATATGTTTCTTTGCCACCCATTTGTAGGCTGTGTCTTTTTTAATGCCGAGGTGGAATGCTATTT
>JABMOT010000146.1 GCA_013202385.1 Fidelibacterota bacterium | reverse complement strand
GGTTTACATCGCAAGGATCCACTGTTTTTTTCATTCCTGGCTTCTGCCTTTCTCTTGAACCTGGTAATTCTGAGTCAGCTGGTCAGCCTTAATCTCACACTGCTCTTAATGGGAATCCTTGTGCTAAAATTCGTGCTGGAGTTAGGTGTGGTTTCCATCGGGTTAAAACGACTGGGTCGGATCAAGGATGTCTGGGTCTTCAGCCTGTGGTTTCTCCTCCAGCCACTATACATCCCCATTATGGGGATCTCAGGACTTCTGGGAAAGGTGCGCTGGAAATGACGATGCCGTTCTTTCGCTTGAAAGGCAGATCCCTTGGATTCAGCCTTTTGCTTTGCCTTGGATTCGGTGTTCCCGCTTCGGCTGCAGAGACGTCAATCATCAAGTATGAGGTATCATACCTCGGTCTATCACTGCTGGATATGACATTGACCTGGATAGAGGATGATAGCAGCGTTCAAGTTTCTTATGATAACCAGTTAAAACCTTTGGTTTCAAAATTGTACTCCATCCATAATATTTATCGGGTTCACTTTTTGCGCGACAGTTACCAACCTTTAAATTGGTCAAAATCCATTTCTGAAGGAGAGCTGGACTTTGATTTGATTGCCCAGCGATCTACTGATGGCTCGAGGGTCTCTTTTTCTGAGGGCAGCAACCTGGAATTTCCAGCCGGAGCTTTTACTATTTTTTCAGCAACCCATTATCTCGCTTCAAAGTCCGGCGATCCCGATTTTTTCCCAAATAAAATTCGGGTCTTTATAGATGGAACTATTTGGGAAGCCACTGCGATTCGATATGACTTCCTGAATCCCCACCCTGATCACAAAGTAAGAGTGGGGGAGGTGTTAATTCAGACAAAGCTTCACTATCTCAGTGGTGAATCCCTGTTGAAGAAAAATGACATTCTTACATCTGAAATCGCAACTGAAGGTACCCAGTTTTTACTCTGGGTGCAGCCAGACGGATCATATAGCAGGGCGCAATTCGGAAGCTTCCCCAAGGCTGTAATTTTGGAGCGGACTCATTAGCCCGTCTGAGCTTTATGGCTAATTTATCAAACCTAATAGTTACCGCGAATACCGGTAAATTTATGCCAGTCTTCATTGACTTTCGGACACTTCACAGCCAAAAATCATGTGTTTGTATGACATTTATGAGTGACATATTTAAGAGAGTTTCTGGGGAAAAGAGTGTGGTTTTCCGCTCCACTTCCGTCAAAGTTTCGTAATCTCAAATATTTTGACATCCCGTCAGCGGGGATTATCTTCACTTTATAACTTTATTCATTTCTTGGAGAAATAATGGCTATAAAAAAAATGATACTTTTCGTGGTATTTTTAACATCTGCTATTCTCAATGCAGCCCATCCAATCGTAGCCATACAAGAAGCGTATGCACGGGATGAGATCAGCGTGGATGAAATGATTCTCAATAAGGTTTACTCTTTTTTAGATCCTGATCTTCTCGATCCCCGCTTCCAAAGTCCTGGACGAGAGCTCCTGAAATGCGGGACTCCAGTGTTGATTGAATATGAACAGCTACAAAGTCAGCTGCAAGAATCGACAATTAGCATCATAGAAAACCTGCTCTTGCCTCAAGCAAGTGGTTTACGTGAAAATTATTACAGCCCCGGCGGACATTTTGTTTTCAGCTTCAGCACAACAGGTACCAACGCTGTTCCAGCGGCCGACTCAGATAATAGTGGGATTCCGGACTATGTAGAATGGGCTGGTGAATATCTTGATTTTACCTGGGCTCAAGAAATTGATAGTGCAGGATTTGCCGGACCCAATCATGTTGGTGGTGATGGCTTGTACAATATCTCTTTTGAAAATATGGGCTCGTATGGCTACACCACAACCAGTGCTGTGGATGGGTCGGAGTTGACCCGAATAATATTAAATAACAATTTTATTGGCTTTGGTGCAAATCAAGATCCTGATGGTAATGTCAAAGGGGCGATGAAGGTGACTTGCGCGCATGAATTTAAACATGCAAGCCAACGCGTTCACTCAAATTGGTCTGAGGGAGGATGGGTTGAGCTTGATGCAACTTGGGCTGAAGAATTTGTGTATGACTATGTGAATGATTCCATGCTGAATTTTTTGGGATTTGAAGACCCGTATTCGCAACCACATTTTGGTTTGGATCATGGGGGCTCAGGATCATATGAAGACTATGCCTGGGAAGATTTTATCCACCAGAGATTTGGTGATAATTCCTATGTTTCCGCCCCAGTCATTCAATATTTCTGGAACTGGCGGCAGACCCACACCTCTCAAAATGTGATGGAGAGCTATTCACAGGCATTGGTCAATGCAGGCTCTTCCCTCTCTCAAGCGCTTGAAGAGTATGTCGTGTGGAATTTTTTTACGGGTTCAAGAGCTGTGATGAATTCTGGAATTAGTCGATTCGGTTATGATGATGCAGGGATAACAGGATATCCGACTGCTGTACTCGCCGCCACCCACAGCAGCTATCCGGTGAACTCCAGTGTCTCAGGGATTGAAAACCTGGGGGCTAAAATGATTTATTTGAGCACAACAGGAGAAGAGGGGCTGGAAATCAGCTTTAACGGTCAGGATGGCGTACAGATGTCCGTTATGTGGGCAGTTCGCTCCACTTTTAATGCCGTTGACTGGGGATCCATCGATCTAGATGAAAACAATGATGGATCAATTGTGCTGGATGTTCGCATTGGAGCCATGGCAGCCCTCATCCCCGTGGTTACACAAACCACAGGGAGTACTTACAGTGCTTCATATGCAGTAGCGTCCATCGCTTTAACACCATGTGACCCCGGTGACATCAATGATGATTCAATGTTGGATATTTCTGATCTTGTGCGGCTGGTCTCTGTTATTCTGGGTATCGGTGTTCCACCCAGCGATGTGGAACTCTGTGCGGCTGACGTCAATGGCGACGACCAAACTGGTGTACAGGATGTGGTGACACTTGTACAGATTATCCTCCAATAAACCAATGCGCATTATTTTGAGAAGGTATCTATGAAAGAGAATCCAAAGGTCTCCTATCCCTTATATGAAAGCTTTAAGGATAAGTTGAAACCCAAGCGTAGCCAGGCCCAAATGGTGCTCTCCAAAGTCAATGTATTTTCAAGGTTATCATGGCAAGAGATAAAAATTATTGAAAATGCCATCCATATTCGCAACTATGCGCCTGGAGAACCCATTTTTAAGCAAGGAGATCCTGGCAGCGGAATGTATATCATCATAGAAGGTAGTGTCGGAATCTTTTTAGATATACCGAACCAATCACCGAAACAGTTATCGAAATTGGGCAATGGTGATTTTTTTGGGGAGATTGCTCTTCTTGATGAATCCCCACGAACTGCAGCTGCCACCTCTCTAGAAAACAGTACAATTATCGGTTTTTATCGGCCTGATCTAATGATTATCCTTAGAACAAAACCCGCACTGGGGGCTAAAGTCTTATTGGCCCTATCTGAGGTACTTGCTGTTCGTCTTCGCAGTACCAATGATGAGTTGGTAAAGATTACCCGGCACCTGGAATCCCTGGAGGGGTCTGAGGATCATGAATAACAGCCCTCCAATAGAGATTGCTCCACAGTCGCTTCGATTATTTCACCAGAGTCTCTTCAAGACTCTGGTTTATTTTTTTCTATTAATTCTGGTTTTAGCTGGAGTATACAAAGCTTTCCCCCTGGTAATGGATGCCCTGTTCTTTATCGTTATTGCAGCAATTTTGACTGCAGTCTTCAACCCCATTGTTGATCGGCTGGAATCATCTGGAATAAAGCGGATCTATAGTACTCTTATGGTATTTGGTGGAATATTCGGTATCGTTGGCCTGGGGATAGTAAAAGGAATACCTGCGCTCCTGATTGAGATCGGAAAAATCAGAGATGTGATCCAGCAAAACGCGGCGGCTGATTCTCTGGACGCAATTATGAAATCAATTAACCTGAAAATTGCAACAGTCGTGCCTGGTTTTCAGCTGGATTCAGAAATGATTTCCAGTCTTTCTGCACAATTTTTTGGGCAGCTAGGATCCATTTTAGCTGGAGCGCTTGATACGGTAGCAACGATTATCTTCATTCTTATCATCACCATGTTTTTCCTGGTTGATGGCACTCGAATGACCAAAAAACTTATTGGCATGGTTCCCAATCGATATTTTGAGATGTCTCTCAATATTTCTTACAAGACTAAAAAACAATTAACTAATTTTCTCAAAGGTCAGCTGTTGGCAGCTCTTGGAGTGGCCATTCAATCCATCGTTGGATTAAATCTATTGAATTGGCTTTTTGATGCGAATATCTCAGGTGTAATGCTAATTGGGTCAATCGCTGGTCTGGCAAATATGATACCTTTTGTAGGGCCATTTATGGGGATGATTCCAGCAATCATTGTGAGTTTGTTTAACAATCTGGGTGACCCGGTTGCCGCAACACACTTTTACTTTATTGTGCATATCATTGTCATGTTTCTCATAGTGCAGATGATCGACAATAATATCATTTCTCCCATCGTGGTTTCAGGATCAATGGATATGCACCCCCTAACGGTGATATTGCTTATTTTGGTGGGTTCAAAAATTGGTGTTTTGGGTATGTTTTTGGCCGTTCCAGCCTGGGGCATTTCAAAAGTAATTATTCAAGAGGTTTATCAGGGGCTTAAAGGGCACCACCTGATCTAGGTCCAGATTGGTTCATTTTTTTGGATATTCAATCCTCTCGATCACTCCGTCCCGTAAATATAACCACACTTCAACCTCTTTTGATTTCTGATAAATATATAGTTCATATTCACCCTCGTGAAATTTTCGTTGAGGTTGTCCTATATATCTGGCAATCAGCGAACCCTTCATCCCGATTCTAGGGACGAAATTTTCAGGGTCGAGACCCGCCACATCCTCAAGCAGATTATCAATTGCCATCCTTTTCAGGGGCGCGATTTGTTGCTCATCTGCATACTTTATGGCAGCCTCCAGATCTTTCAGGTGTTCGTCAACTACCTCTGACAAGATGGGATTTAGGAATTTAGCGTCCTGCATAGATTCATAAACCATTTGACGGTCTTCTTTAAGAATGCCTTCATTTGCATCATCAAGCTTGCCATCGCCGATTTTTTGCCGGAGCTTGTTTGTAATCATGCTGTACCTGTCAGTGAGTCCATCAGCCTGTTTTAACCAATATAAACTGCGCCCATACACGCCTGATCCATATAATATTGTGGCACGAATTATATACGAGCGAGCCAATAGCACCTGTGCAATCTGATAGGTTGCAGGATCGCTCTTTAGAGCGAGGAGAATCATGTCTTCAGCTCGCTCATAATCCAGTACTTTGAGTGCCTCAGAGACCAAAATAAGGGCGCGATCAGCAATCTCAATCTTCATCTCTCTGATGCCCCGTTCCACGTCCACACCGGGAGGGGCATCACCTTGCTGGATAAGCGCAAAAGCATTTTCAATTTTACCTTGAGATAAAATGGTTCGAACATCGTGGTAATAGCGTGTCACCAGGGAATCTTCAACCATTTGTTTTTCGATGAGAATGGCTTTTTTGTTATGATGAGTGGGATTCAATTTCAACAACTCCTGTTGCAACTCGAGAGCCTTGGAGTAGCGTTTGGCTAAAAATGCGTCGTGTGCCTTTTTAGCGGCATTTGGATAGCCGCCAAACATCAATCCGATACTGAAAGAATATACAGGTTGACTAAGATTCAGATAAGTGATGGGAATGATCTCCCCTGGATTTACCGCCGAGAGATTTGAAGCAGACATGTCGATCTCAAAGGCTTGATGATAATAATCCACATTCAAGCCGAAGGAAACCCTGGAGCTACCATCACCTTTAACCGTATATCCAACCCCAGTACCCACCTGCCAGGTGAGCCCGTTTGCATCAATTAAGCGATCCAATATATTGTTTTCATAAAGTGTCAAGGTGGCGAAGCCAGTCCCCCCGCGAGCTTTTACATAGAGGTTGGGTCCAAGAGGGTATAGAATTTCATGGTTTAGATAAATATCAAATATTTTCGGAGCGAAGCGCATGGCCGAAAACTTGGCGCTACCATCAGTTAGATCGCGAGCCCATCCATCTGGAAGGTCGGTGTTTTGGAAAAGCTTCCAGGATCTAATGCCTACCCCGCTAAAGACATCGATATTTGCCTGGCGAATAAAATGAAATGGCCAATTATACTTAATGAGCTGGAGATCATAGTTCTTTGAGATCGTCCCTAAAAATGGAATACTCAGAGAGGTCTCTGTTGAATCAAGGTGGTAAGTCACTCCGTTTCTATAATTAATTTTCCCGAATCCAACAGTGAGATTAAGCAAGCCCAGCTTGAAGGGGTCACGGTAAGGAGTATAGCTGGCAAACAAAAGCTCTCCGAAATCGATGCTCACTTTCAGATCGGGGGTGTTCAATGAAATCGACTTAATGGGAGAAACTGGACCTGCTGAGCCATCACTCAAGCTCAGAGATTCGGACTGGTCAGTCAGGTCAAAATTGCGGATCGAATATCCCAGATCTAAGCCGAGACGAAGTCGTTTTCCAGGCCGTCCCAGAAGGGTATATTTCCAACCCAGTCCCAATTCAAACGCCAGGCCGCTGGATTCAAGAATTCGCACTCCGCTTGAATTGTTGTATAGGGTTAAATGACCAAGCCCTGTTCCCAAACTGGCCAAAAAGCTTCCACGACGACTGTAATTGTATTTAAAATGATGACTCAACATAAATGAGCGGATAGCCATGTTCATATGAAAACCACTCATGCTTACGCCATTCACTATAAATGAAGCAGGGTACGAGCCTGGTAAATCCCGGTTTCCAATTTGATTTGTAAGTGTGTAGTCCAGGCTGGAATATGCATCCATGTTTGCTGATTCAAGAATGTGATCCAGCCATCGATAACGCAATAATTCTAACTCGAAACTAGTCAGAACACCACTGAGGGTATCCTGATCAGTCCAACCAGGAGGGCTCGCTTCAATGAGCAGATTTTGAGTAGGAATCAGTGAGAAATATGAAATTCCGAATCTTAGCC
>JABMOT010000145.1 GCA_013202385.1 Fidelibacterota bacterium | reverse complement strand
TCGTACAGGTGACGCGATCAACGTTCCAGCAATGAACGTACCTCGTTTCAAAGCCGGTAAAGGTTTGAAAGACTCCGTCAACTAAACACTTTGCTAGACATCAATTATGAAAAGGGCGTGATGTTTCACGCCCTTTTTTTAGTTGGGAGACCTTGCCATGAAGACCATATGTTACATTTCGCTGGAAGCTATCACAAAAAATTATGAATTCTTTCAAAGCAGGGTAAGACCGGCTTTTGTAATTCCAGTTGTTAAAGCCAACGCCTATGGTCATGGAGCGCTGCGTGTCACAAGGCATCTTCACGAAAAACTTGCTGTAAATACTTTTGCTGTTGCCACCCTTGAAGAAGCTCAGGAGCTGGCTGGCGAGCTGCCTAATATTTCGATCCTGATTTTTAGCAGGGTTTTCCCGGCTGAGCTCTCCCTTTTACCGGCAAATGCTATTTTGACTATCGGTTCAATGGATGATGCAAATGCGCTTTTACAATCAGGTGTAACGGAACTCAAAGTGCACTTGAATGTAAATACTGGGATGAACCGTTTGGGGGTTTCGATTGCCCAGGCGATAGAATTAATTTCTAATTCCAATACAAATTTAGATATCCAGGGGGTTTATAGTCATTTCTCCTCTTCAGACACCTGTGCTACCGAAGTTTATCAGCACCAGAGGGAGCTGTTTTTCAATTTTGTAAGCGAGGCAAGAGCATTGGGTTTTAAGGGTATCACTCATTTAGCCAATAGTGCAGGAACTTTGCATGTTGAGAGTCCTAGCTTTGACGCAGTTCGTTTGGGCATCGGGCTCTACGGCTATGACACCAGTCCAGAAAAGCAGTATCAAAGCAATCTTAAGGAAGCGATGCTGGTCAAGGCACCCCTCATCCGGGTCGAGCGTATTCTGGCTGGGCAGGCAGTGAGTTATGCAGAAAAATGGCTGGCGAGTGTAGACACGAATATTGGCACATTGCGAATTGGGTATGCAGATGGCTACAGCCGGAGCCTGACTAATCGTGGAACGGTTTCATGGAAGGGAAACGACTACCCGGTTATTGGGACAGTCACCATGGATCATATTATGATTGATTTGGGGGACGATGCGCCTGAGACAGGACAGATGTTCACTATTTTGGGTGGCGACTCCCCTGAAGTCAAAATCGGCCGCGTAGCACAAATTCTCAATACGATTCCTTATGAAATCTGTTGCGGAATAACACAGCGAGTTATCAGGGACTATTGAGGTTGGTGTCATCAATAATCACCAAGGTATAGGAAGTCAAGGCTCGATTTAACTCCACAAAAAACAAGAAATTCCCCAAAATATATTCCCAAAAATGTTCAGGACCGATTTAACAAACATGTTTGTTAATATTTCATACAAATTGAATCATTTTCGTGCAAATAATGGTTGAATTTCGTGAAATATTTCTTAACTCCCTCGGAGCAGGAGACCGTGCTGAACTATCAGTTGGATATGTTCACTGGTGAGTTGCATTCTAATCAAGATTGCTGAAGGAGTTCAAAATTGAATATACTTGTGATAAGTGGTGATTCAACCCCTGAACACGTCGATTATAGTAAAAATTTTCCAGAAGCCCAGATTGACATTGTTGGCATCAAAAGCCTGAATGCCGAAGTATTAAGCAATAAGCTGCGAAGTTATACCGGAGAGATGTTGCTCCTGGTTGACGCTCGATCCGAAAAAATCGAATTTAAAAAATCCGCTGAAGAACTATTTTCGTTTGTTGCTGAAACCCATGAGAATTGGTCACTGATTTATTCTGATTATGAAGTTGACGATAATGGTACGATTAGTGATGAACATCTTTTGGATCACCACATTGGCCGTGTTCGCGACAATATCGATCTTGGCAAAGTCTGGCTGTTGAATATTGAAATGCTAAAGGAAATATTACCACTTTCAAATTCGACAAAGCTCCATTTCCTCTATGAATTGAGACTTCGTCTCAGTGAGGTGGGTGAAATAATTCATATCGCAAATCGATATGCAGGCTCTCCATATCGTATATATGCTGCCGTCAAGGAGCAAAATGTATTTGATTACCTTATGGCCAGCAAGGATTCACAGTTGGAATTAGAGCAGATTCTCACCGATCATCTAAAACGTATTGATGCCTACCTTGCGCCAGGAGCTTTTTATTCAAAGGTCCCTTATGCTCAAAAAAAATATGAACTTACTGCCAGTGTCATTATCCCCGTAAACAATCGTCCGGAATTTATCGGTGCTGCTATTGAATCAGTTCTGAATCAGACAGTGCAAGATATCGAGGTCATTGTGGTCGTGAATGGTGGGGATACGGATCCTACGATTCAAGCGGCTAAAGAATATATGCAGGGCGGATCCAGATTTGATGCCACCAAGCCGGATGTGAAGCTGGTGGTCTTGGATATTAATAATATAGGACTTTGTATAAATGCCGGACTAAAGCGTGCCCGCGGGAAGTTCTATGTCCAATTAGACTCAGATGATCAACTCATCAGTGATGCAGTGGAAAAGATAACCGCAGTGTATAAATCAGATGAGACCATTGGTATGGTTATTGGCTCTTACGAAGTCTGGCAAAAGGATTCAGCTTCTAGCGATATCACGCGGATGGAATCAATCTCAGTGGTGACACACGCTGAATGGACTGAGGAAAATGGTCGAAATAATCTATTAAGAATTAATGGAGCTGGGGCTCCCAGATCCTTCTATATAGAAGCTGCCAGGGATATTGGTTATCTGGATATGAATACATCTCCTTATGCGCGAAATTATGGTGAAGACTATGATTTCGTGACGAGAATGAGTGAGCATCATCGCATCGGTCGAGTTTGGGATCCCATTTATAAGGTTGTTCGCCACGGTGGCGGTACAGATCACAGTATTAATCGCTCTACTGTGGATAGAAACGACAATGCGAAAGACGAGATGCGTCGCGAAGCAATTTATCGACGTCAAATTATGAATGAGGTTGTAAATGGATGAAATTGTTCTCATCGGCGTTGATGGAGGCGCATCTAAGGTCCTGGTTCACAAAGTAGACATATTGATCAACCCTATGCGCTTTGTTGCTCTAAAACCTTTCATTGAGGTTGGCTATAACACCTCAGACTCGTTCAATCCAAAATTTAATCCTATCGTGCTAACGCGTCAGCTTAAAGAACATAACGGTGGGAAGGTCGAGCAGACAAAGCAGGAATTGGAGCAGGAAGCAGCGATTCTCGAAAGTTTCACTCGGGCTATCCGCACTATCCTTGGTAAGAACGTCGCGCAGGAAGTCCTAATCGGTGTGGGATTACCGGGATTGAAGACCAAAGACAAACGTGGTATTTCTGCCATGGCGAATGGGCCAAGAATGCCAAAATTTCTGAACAAATTAGAAAAATTGCTCCACAAAGAAGGGTATAAGACCCTTAATCCAATTCATGTTATTGGGAGCGATGCTGACTATTGTGGTCTTGGTGAGCAATGGGGCGATGAAGGGGGTATGCGCGGAGTGGGATCAGCTTACTATTTCGGCGTTGGTACCGGAATTGCTGATGCCATGCTTTTAAAGGGGAAGAATGTGCCCTTTGATGCCTGCAAATCTTGGATCGGCAAGACTTGGGAAATGATGGCCAATGAGGAAGAAAGTTATGAGGATCTGCTTTCGGCAAAAGGCATACAAACCCACTATGGAAAATTGACTGAGCAAACGCGAGAAGATTTAGATTTAGCGGAAATATTTCCCTGGCAGATTTATGAAAAGGCCCTTTTGGGGGAGGAAGCAGCGCTTCAGGTTACGGAGAAAACTGCCCTGGCATTATCAGAGCTTCTGTTTCATCGCATTCAGACACTGGCAGTCGGTGCGCCCGAGACCATATTTCGTGATGCAGCTAGAACCCTGGAACAAGATCATGAATATCTCGGAAACGTATTTGAGCGAATCGTAATCGGTCAGCGCCTCGGCGATATCTGGGAATTCAAAAAATTTACACCCTTTCTCCTCGATCCGGTAAACGAAAAGCTGGGTCGGCTGATTCATTCCTCAGCCCTGCCTGCAGAGATTAAGTCACGCTATCTTACCAAAACCAACCGTCTCCGAGATGATCTAATACTAAACTCAGAGTTGAGACACGCACCTGCACTAGGAGCTGCTGTTGATGCATATCTCGAGTGGATTGAACAATGATATCATTCGGGTAGGTATTGTCCTTCCTGAAGATAAGCTCCACACAATATCATTATCATGGGCACCCCATTTAGGGATCAGCGCAGATTTTCCTGGTCTCGGAACGACGCATCAAATCGCCCTGAGCACCGAGGCGGGAAAAATTCGAATAAATGGCGCGACCACCCATGAATTGCTTGACGAGATCACGCTAATCTGCCCTGATGATATATCGCTTTTATCCGCAGAATATGGCATCCATGTGGAACCCGTCATAGCAGGTCGTGGGTTTCACTGGGAAAAACCTATCGCAGTTGATCTTCCCGGACAATTGAAAATATCGGTTCAGGATGATTGCTTCAAGATAATCAATTCAGTGAATATTGAAGCCTATGTTGCCTGTGTTGCCACTTCAGAAATGGGGGCTGAAGCACCTTCAGCCTTACTGGCCGCTCAGACCGTCGTAGCCCGCTGTTGGTCATTGGCCCTTGCTGAAGCCAAGCACATCTCGGAAGGTTTTGACGTGTGCAACGATGATTGTTGCCAACGCTATCAGGGCACCACTTTTCTTACCAGTCATTCCTTAAAAGCGGCTATTGATACGAGGGGTGAAGTCCTTGTCTATGACAATCAGGTAATTGATGCGCGCTACTCTAAAAATTGTGGTGGTATGGTCGAGGCCTATGAGACTGTTTGGGCTGGCGGACCGGTGCCATATCTGGTTCCGCTGTGGGATGCTCCGCTGCAACGCGCGGGTTATGCAGTGGATAGGATTGATGACTTCTGGGCATATGACGATGCCTATTGTTCCACTAAACGATTTGATTCGGTAAATCTGGCAGAGATGCTCGGCAAGGTTGACGTCTCCGGCAGCTACTATCGCTGGGAACAGCAATTGAGCAAATCTGATCTCTTAAAAAATCTCAATAAATATACTGGAATAATCTGGAAGCAGATCACTGGAATTAGAATTATGGAACGGGGACCTAGCACGCGTATTAAGTTCCTTTTCCTCGAGGGGATTGATGAACTGGGTGCTTATGCAGAACAACTGGTGAAGTCTGAATACGGAATTCGACAAATGTTCAGCAATAGTTTCCTTTATTCATCAGCCTTTGTAATAAAAAATGCCCAGACACTCAAGGAAGATAACCATATAGTCCTCCAGGGAGCCGGGTGGGGTCATGGTGTTGGCCTATGCCAGATGGGGGCATTAGGAATGGCACTAGACAAGATTGATTACAAAGATATTCTGCTCCATTATTATCCGGGGACGCGTTTTACTACCTTATAAAACAGCCTGAAAAGTGTGGATGTGTCCACACTTTTTGGATTCCAAATTTGTTTATTTCATATTGAATTCTTTAAATGCTGTAGCTTTTCAAATAGTGTTGGTAAATGCTTTTAACTAACCTAGTTTAGTCTCACAATCCAAAGAAGGTGCATTTGAAAACAAAAACAATAATTCGTAAACAGATTCTGTTTTGGAGTATGGCTATTCTGATGATTATAGGCTCCTGTACACAGGCGCCTGTGACACTGGTTCCTGATTCTATAGCAGAAGTTAAACTACTGAAATCCACAAACGGTCCGGTACGCTCTGGTCTTGAAGTGTTTCTGGAGAGCGTCTCAGGGGCTGATAGTCTGAAATATGGCCTGTTGACAAATCAAACTTGTGTGAATCGTAATCTGGTTCATGGCGTGGAACTATTACCTGCAAAAATCGATCTTCAACTGATCCTTTCGCCAGAACATGGTCTTTTTGGTGCCGAAAATGCAGGCGACAATGTTGAAAACGAAACCGATCCTGAGACAGGCATTAAATCATTATCAACTTATCGGAAGAAACCAGCAGGAATTGCTGAAATGATAAGTGACCTGGATGTGGTACTTTTTGATATTCAGGACATCGGTGTCAGGTCATACACCTACATCTCTTCAATGGCTTACTTGATGCAGGCAGCGGCCATCGCCGGAAAAAAAGTTATTATTCTGGATCGGCCCAATCCCATAAATGGGATTCAAATGGAAGGAAATATTCTTGATCCAGAGTTTACAAGCTTTGTGGGAATCTATCCTTTGCCTTATCGCCATGGAATGACCATAGGCGAGCTCGCCCTCCTTTTCAATGCTGAATACGGAATAAATTGCGATCTGCAAGTCGTGGCAATGGAGGGCTGGACCAGAAGCATGTGGTACGAGGACACAGGCTTACCCTGGGTACCAACATCTCCCCATGTTCCTGATGCTTCCACCATTTTACCAATGATTGCCACTGGGACTTATGGCGAATTGGGCATGCTCTCTGAAGGCGTTGGTACCACCATTCCTTTTGAATACACGGGAGGTCCCTGGATTAAGGATCCTCACGCGTTTGCCAGGGCCATGCAGGCTAGAGCCGGTGAGGGTGTCATTTATCGTCCGACTTTCTTTAAACCCTATTACGGGAGACACAAGGGCGAGGTTTGTGGCGGGCTCCAATTATATGTTACGGACCGCGATTTATTTTCTCCATATCTTGTTGGCCTTGTACTCATGTCCGTTCACCAGGAACTTTACCCGGAAATCAACTTATTTGAGAATGAAAATCGCTTTGATATGTTCGCTAAGGTAATGGGGACAGATGATATCCGGGTGGCAATTCAACAGGGTGCTGATCCAAAAGTACTTGAACATAATTGGGAGAAAGAACTCCTTCGCTTTGGAGAACTTCGCAAAAAATACTTGCTTTATGATTAATAATTTAGCCTGGGTCCCAGTATGGTTTTAAAAACACTGCAGATCCAGAGTCTAGCCTTTCTCCTTGTTATTGGGACCATTTATTCACAAAAATTACTCCCTATGCCTCATGCAGAGCAGATGGCTCAATTTGGGGAAGTCCAAATTGATCAGGAAGCTGATTTCGTTGGTCTTCCTCGTGATTTGGCAACAACTGCTACACGACGAGAACTAAGTCATGTCGTCTTTGGATATCATCCTTACTGGCGGGGAACTGACTGGCAAAATTATAATTATGACTTATTGAGCCATATCGCCTGGTTCGGTCTGAACTTGACTCAAACAGGTGGTATTGACAATGCGCATGAATGGCCGATTACAGGTTTGGTGGATCGTGCCCATGCTAATGGCGTCAAGGTCATTGTCACCGCGACCCTATTTGAACGCAATGGAAGTAACCATATTGCCACACTCCTTGGAAATGCCAGCTACCGCCAGACCACGATCGATAATCTAATCAGTCGAGTTCTTCAGGGAAATGCAGATGGGATAAATATAGACTTCGAATTCGTGCCTGCCTCCGCTAGAAATAACTTTAATATCTTCATCCATGATTTATCAGAGGCTTTTCATGATCAAATTCCTGGATCTGAAGTCAGCATCGCCATGCCTTCCGTGGATTGGTCCAGTGCCTACGATTACAATTATTTATCAGATAATTCTGATGGTCTTATGATCATGGCCTATGGTTATTATTGGTCAGGGAGCGATCATGCAGGTCCAATTTCACCGCTTTATAGTGGGTTGTCCAGCTGGCACATCGAGAGAACTGTGAACGACTATCTCACCAAAACAGGCGGTGACGGTTCCCAACTCATTTTAGGACTGCCCTGGTATGGACGAGATTGGCCCGTACTGAGTTCAAATATGGGGGCGGCAGCTTATCCAGATACGAATGGTGTCGCCATTCTGTATCCAGCAGCTCAATCAGAAGCGCTGACTTTTGGAAAAAATTACAATTCAACCGTTCAGTGCGCCTGGTACAATTACACGAGTGACATGCCCCATCAAGTCTGGTATGATGATAGTCTCAGTCTGGCGGAGAAATACAATTATGCAAAAGCTGCCAACCTCAAAGGTATTGGTATCTGGGCTCTGGGATACGATGGCGGAAGACCGGAAATATGGGGTGGATTAAGGGATGCGTTTGGCGCGGCAAGTGCTCCGCAAACCGCCAGCTATTTCAGTATAAAAAATCGAGGTTTGGGGACAGTTGAAGTGGATTGCGCACCCTCTCTCGCCACCGATTATTACGAAGCCTATGTGAGTTATGATGGTACAACTTTCAATTTCCATGCCTCCTCACCGACACCTCATTTTATCCTTGAAGATTTAACACTCAATGAAATCGCTTTTATTAAGATCAAAAATTCTAATTCGTTCGGAAGCAGTGGCTATTCTGAAGTTTTGGGAACTGTAGTCAGCACGGTTGCAGAATCAAGAATTCTTGTCGTTCAAGGGTTTGAAAGGGTTTCAGGAACCGTAAATACGTTTGATTATATCATTGAACATGGTTCTGCAATTTATGCAAACGGTCGCCTTTTTGATGCCGCATCAAATGATGCCGTCGAAGTAGGGGCTATTCAATTATCAGATTATGATATTGTTGATTGGATCAGTGGGGAAGAAGCTACGGTCACTGTTTCATTCTCGCCAGCCGAGCAGATTCGAATGATGGAATATCTGGAACAGGGTGGACGCCTGTTCATTTCTGGATCTGAAATCGGATATGATCTGGAAGCCAATGGCAGCAGCTCCGATATCGCCTTTTTTAACAATTATTTTAAAGCCGATTACTTGAGTGATGATACCCAATCCTATAGTTTGAATGGGTCAACAAGCGGCATATTCTCCGGTCTTTCTGGTGTTAGTTTTGGCAACGGTTCTCAGGGTAGCTACGATGTAGATTATCCTGATGGAATCAAGCCCTACGGGGGATCCCTCAATAATTTGCTCTATGAAGGTGCGAATTTTGATAATCTGGGTGGAGCGGGTATCCAGTATATGGGGAGTTTTGGTCAGAGTGTTTCCCTGGGAGGGATCGTTTATTTAGCTGTTGGCTTTGAGGCAATCTACCCTGAAGCAGCGCGAGATGAAATCATGGCCCGTATCCTGGACTTTCTGGAAACTTCCGTAAGCTTAGACCCAAAACCTGGTATTCCCGAAAGCCTGAATATATCTTCCGCGTATCCCAACCCGTTTAACAGCTCATTTTCCCTGGCTGTAACCAGTAATAAATTCACACAAGTTGGGATTAGTATTTTTAATTTAAAGGGTCAATTGAAACATCAGGATCACAGAGAAATTAAGCCCGGCGATAATCGTCTTAACATCAACGCTTTTGGCAGTCAGAATATGAGTTCAGGAATATATATTCTTCAGGTTGAAAACCATAAAGAAGTCCACACTCAAAATATCACGTATTTGAAGTAGGAGCTGAAATGCTTAATAGACCCATCCATTGCTTGCTGTTCTTCCTCATGCTTAGTCTCATGCAGTGTTCATCTTCGCCCCCTGTCATGAATGAGAGTGTAATCCCCGGTCCCCATGCCGAACAACAAGACCAATTTGGAATGCTGAATCCACCTCAGGAAGTTCAAGAAGTGTTCACCGGTCTTGATGTCCTGGAACAGATAGGTTTTGAGCCACTCCTGGGTCAGAGTGTTGGAGTCGTGACAAATCATACGGCGCTGAATAAATCGGGTAAGCATCTCGTGGATCTGTTAAGTGCGGTAGAAGGAATCACTCTAAAAGCCATCTTCGCACCCGAACATGGATTTCGGGGCACAGAACAGGGAGGTGATGCTATCCCCGGCAGCGTTGACCCAGCGACTGGCGTACCGATTTATAGCCTGTATGGCGCCCAAAGAGAACCAAGTCCAACCATGCTTGCAGGTATTGATGTGTTGATTTTCGATATTCAGGACGTTGGGACCAGGTTTTATACCTATATATCGACCATGGGCTATGTGTTGGAAGCGGGCTCCCAATATGGAATTCCAGTGATGATTCTGGACCGCCCAAATCCAATTGGTAGACGCATCGATGGAAATGTCCTGGACGATGGTTTCGAAAGTTTTGTGGGTAGATATAAAATCCCAATTCAATATGGGCTCTCCATGGGTGAATTGGCCCGGATGATCGTAGGAGAGGGGCTGATCCCTGATCTTGGTCCAGTCGAACTTCATGTGGTGGAGTGCGAGGGTTGGACTGGCGACACATTCTGGGAAGATACGGATCTTACCTGGTTGCCGCCATCACCCAATATGAGAAATACCAATGAAACCCTTACCTATCCCGGTTTGTGCATGCTAGAGGGCGT
>JABMOT010000144.1 GCA_013202385.1 Fidelibacterota bacterium | reverse complement strand
GGCTAGGTGGACTATTCCTGATCTATCGTGAGATATTTACAGATTTGAACGAAATTATGGCAGTGCTCTCCGGTTTTTCACTGGGTGCCAGTTCCATTGCGTTATTCGCCCGCGTCGGCGGTGGTATTTATACAAAAGCCGCTGATGTTGGTGCTGATCTGGTTGGAAAAGTCGAAGCGGGTATTCCCGAAGATCATCCTCTGAATCCAGCAACGATCGCAGACAATGTTGGAGACAACGTTGGTGATGTTGCCGGTATGGGTGCTGATCTTTTTGAATCTTATGTTGGGTCAATTGTTGGCTCCATGGTTCTGGGAGCAACGATTCTGGTGAGCGGAGCCTTAGCTCCAGAATTTGTATTCTTGCCTCTGTTGATTGCTGGAGCTGGAATTTTAGTATCCATCTCTGGAACCTTTATGGTTTCTGTCAAAGAAGGTGGCGATCCTCAGAAGGGTCTCAACCTTGGCGAGTTTGGCTCATCTGGTATCATGGTTGTCGTTATGTTTTTCATGATTACCCAAATGCTTCCAGCAACTTTTACACTCGGTGGAGTTGATTATACCAGTTACGGTGTATTCTGGGCCACAACCATTGGCTTAATGGCCGGTCTCGGTATTGGTTTTATAACGGAGCATTACACAGGAACAAATAAGGGCCCCGTAAATTCCATCGTGAGTCAATCACAAACAGGTGCCGCGACCAACCTAATCGCTGGTCTCGGTGTCGGAATGCAATCAACGGCCATTCCCGTCCTGATTATTGCCGCCAGCATTATGGGTGCTTTCTATTTCGCAGGTTTATATGGTATTGCCATGGCTGCTCTGGGAATGTTGGCCAATACAGGAATGCAATTGGCGGTTGATGCATACGGTCCCATTTCTGACAATGCTGGTGGCATTGCCGAAATGGCGGGCTTACCTGCTGAGGTTCGTCAACGCACAGACAAGCTGGATGCTGTGGGAAATACAACAGCAGCCGTAGGTAAGGGATTTGCAATTGGTTCAGCTGCTCTGACTGCACTGGCTCTCTTTGCAGCTTTCCGTACGACAGTAGAATTTATTCGTGGAGGAGACCCCATGATTATCAGCATTACTGATCCCACCGTTATGGCCGGTCTGTTTGTTGGGGGTATGCTGCCCTTCTTATTCTCATCACTCGCCATGGGTGCCGTTGGTAGGGCTGCAATGGCCATGATCGAGGAAGTACGACGACAGTTCAAAACGATCCCTGAGCTGACAGCGGCTTTGATCGTTATGAAAAAATATACAGAAGACCAGAAAATGTCAGCCGAAGATCAAAAAATCTTCGATGCTGCTGAAGGAAAAGCTGAGTATGGAAAATGCGTTACGATTTCCACAGAAGCCGCCATCAAAGAAATGATGATTCCTGGTTTATTGGCTGTTCTAACCCCCGTCGTTGTTGGCTATATCTTTGGTGCAGAAGCTCTTGGTGGTTTGCTGGCTGGAGTAACAGTGACTGGTGTGTTGATGGCTATTTTTCAATCCAATGCCGGTGGTGCATGGGACAATGCTAAAAAAATGGTAGAGAACGGTGTCGAGTTCAACGGAATCAAATATGGAAAAGGTTCTGAATTGCACAAAGCATCCGTTGTTGGTGATACTGTAGGTGATCCTTTCAAGGATACCTCAGGTCCATCACTGAACATTCTGATAAAATTAATGTCGGTTGTATCATTGGTGATCGCACCTCTGATCGCAACCATAGGATTATAAGGAGGTTCGCTCTTGAAAAAGTATGAGTGCCTTTATATTGTAAATATCAATTTTGATAGTGAGGGAATCTCCGCAGTTGTCGCAAGAGTGGAAGAACTCCTCAAAAATAATGCCGGTGCCGAGGTCGTGAATACACAACATTGGGGCAAACGGAAATTAGCTTACGCCATAGACAAAGAAAGCTATGGAAATTATGTTCTGCTTCATTTCCAGGGTGAAAATCCAGATATTGCAGAATTCGCACGCGAGCTTGAGATTGAATCAGGCATCCTGCATTACATGACTATTCGTCTTGACGAATTTCCTGATTTTACTGCCTTGGCAGTACCCCAGGCATTTGAGGCTGAACGTGGCCGACGTCCACAATCAAGAGACAGTAGTCGTCGACCCTATAGAAACGACGAAGATGAAACTGTTGTAAAAGATGCAGATGTTGCTGATGTTGCTGATGTTGCTGATGTTGAGCCTGAAGAAGCCGTCGATTTAACAGTTGAGTCAGAAGCGCTGGAATCTACTGATGAAGTTGTTGCAGCAGCAGAGACTGAAGCTCCTGTCGATGAGGCAGCAGAGGAAGAAGCAGTGGTATCGACTGATGCAGCTGTTGCTGAAGTTGAGTCTGAAGACGCCGCCGATGAAACACCTGAAGAGGAAGCTGATAAATCTGCAATTGCAGAGTGATTGGCCGGATTAGAGAAAGAGAGTATTCATTATGAGAATGTTCACCTATAGAAAAAAGATTTGTAAATTCTGTGAAAACAAGAAAATAGAAATCGATTACAAAAACCCTTCAATGTTACGTCGCTTTGTGACCGAACAAGGCAAGATATTACCTCGTCGTATAACAGGCACCTGTGCTTTACATCAAAGAGGGTTGGTTACAGCCATCAAGCGCGCGCGTAACATTGCCCTGCTGGCTTATACAAATGACGTTAAGAACGCCTAAGGAAAGGATATAATCATGAAAATTATTTTACGTGAAGATGTCGAAACCCTGGGCCTTGCTGGTGAGACCATCACTGTAAAAGATGGATATGCCCGTAACTATCTCGTTCCTCAGAAATTGGCTTACCCTGCAACCCGCAGCTTTTCCCGCATCTTTGCTGAAGAAAAAAAGCTGAAGGATAATCGGAACGCCAGGGCAACTGTTGTTGCCGAGCAATTGGCAGGCAAGCTGGGTAACCTATCACTGGAAGCCACCGTCAAGGTTGGTGAAGAGGACAAGGTTTTTGGTGCGGTCACAGCTGCTGATATTGCCGTCCTTTTGGCTGGCAAGGGTTATGACATTGATAAACGAGACATCTTGCTTGAAGAGCCTATCAAGGCCCTGGGTATCTATAATGTACCTGTAAAGATTGCTACGGATATCAAAGCCGAAGTAAAAGTCTGGGTTATCAAAGAATAACCTGAGCTTGCTATTCTTTGGGTGAGAGTGATTGTTGATATTCAACTATCATTTTCACCCTTTTTTTTGCCATCGCAGAAAAGTCAGGAGTTGAATCTGCTTAGAATAAGAGATTTCTTTAAACTGTGGACCTTCAAATAAAAAGGTCATGAATTGAACATATTTAGATTAAGGTCAGAGTCGCTCCACATTTTTAACACGAGAGAAGCCTATTCTTTGGTGGCGGCAAGTATGTTTATGGGGCTTTTTGTCAGTCTCAGTTTTCAGGGTATGATCGCTGAGATGGAAGACAATACGCTGCTTGATCGTTTGATTCTCATCCTGGGAGAATTAGCCATCCTGGTTCCCGCGCTTTTTGTTTTAAACCAACGACAAATTAAGTTTATTCAAGTTCTGCCCTTAAAAAAGACCTCCTTTCTCACCATCTTGGTATCAATCCTATTTGTTACCGGGGTCATTGGCCTGGTCGCCATTTTCGAAACGATGGTAACACCCTATTTTCCGGTTCCTGAATTTTTGCAGCAAATCGAAACAGATCTCTTTTCTGGAAACCGGTTGGATAATATAATTCTTATTGTGGCTGCCTGTCTGGTTGCTCCAGTAGCAGAAGAATTCCTATTTAGGGGAATTTTGCATCAGAGTATTTTTTATCACTTTGATTCCATCCTGCCAGCCATGGTTATCCCTACAGTAATTTTCGCGCTGTTTCATATTGCGTATCTTTTTTATTTACCAGCTCTCATTGAATTGGTTTTCCTGGCCATGCTTCTCGCCTGGCTAATGGCGAAAACAGCGAATATCCTAATTCCCATTCTGGTTCATAGCCTCTTCAACCTTTCTGCCTTTTCGAGTATCTTTAGCGCTGATCTTGATGAGGCTTCAACACTTGCTGATTTGGGTATAGTCTCAATAATATTATCTATCGTTCTCTGTGTTGGAGGCTGGATATATTTTAAGAACATGGGGGTTGTTGTTTTGGATGAAGTCTATGTAATCCCCTCGGCTCAGGAGAAACTTCATTAATGCTTAGCTTGAGTAAAATAATGGCCATCGGTATGGGCGGCTTTTTGGGGGCTGTTGGACGCTTCTGGTTGAGTGGGCTTGCTCAGAGATACAGCGATCGATTCCCACTCGGCACGCTTTCCGTTAATCTTTTGGGGAGCTTTATGCTTGGACTGCTAGCCACGCTTTTTCTAGAGAAGGTGGTTGTGGGTCAGGAACTAAGATTATTCCTTCTGATTGGCCTCCTGGGGGCTTTTACAACCTACTCCACCTTCTCCTTGGAAACCCTAAATCTTATTCGCACTGGTGAATGGCTCTTTGCAGGGTCAAATATTCTGGCAAACGTTATTGGAACTCTTATTTCTGTTTGGGCGGGGGTTAGCATCGCTAAATTGTGGTGATCTAAGTTTGGGGGTCATTTATGGTTGAAAATTACACTGGGCAGAAACTTTGCATCTTCATCGGTGAAAGCGATAAATATGAAGGTCGTAATCTTTGTGAACTGCTTTTGGAAGCTGCGTTGGAAAATGGCTTATCTGGGGGAACTGTAATTCGGGGACGCGAGGGTTTCGGCGCTCATGCTGAAATTCATTCGATGAAAATCTTACGCCTTGCAGAAAACTTACCACTGGTTTTAGAATTTGTAGGACGAGTGGAGAAAATTGATGCCTTTGTTGACCGTGTTCAACCTCTGCTAGTGGAAGGTCTGTTAACCAGGACTGAGGTCAAGATTACAAAGTTTAGAAAGGTTAACTAATATGCCGTTGTGTCGGAGCTCACACGCATTGTGGCGCTTGATTACCATCACTGTTTCACGCCACCAGTGAACTAAGTTAAATTGATTTTTTAATTGATGTAATGAAGGAGTTAAAGATGAAACAATTTTTAATGCTACTCATCACTGCCGGGCTTTGCGGAATCATGAATCCAGGACTGGCTCAGTCGCATTATTCCACGTCCAAGGCTTCAGGGACGATGATGATTTCGGGTTCTGGAACCTATCGGACCGACTTGAGTCAAGATTTGCGCAGTTCGTATTGGCAGATAAATACAGATGCCGCCCTTTTTCTTTTTCCTCAATTTGCTGTGGGAATAGATTTTGGTTATGGGAAAGACCTGTATGAGGCGGGGGATGATACTGAGCCCACAGTCTATGAAAGCGTTGTTATGTCATTAGGTCCAAGGGCATATTTCTTTTTAGGCGGGAAAAACAGCGAGTTGACGCCCTTCATCAAGGGTGGCGCTAATTATCTCATCAATAAGTCTTTTATTGATGATGAAGAGCAAGAAAGAGAAAGCTCAGAACTGGGCTTGACAGCCAGTCTTGGTCTATTGTTAAACCTGGCTAAAAATGTCGGTCTCACTGTTGAAGCTGAATATAATTTTGAAAAAGGAACTGAGGTGAATGATATTGATACCAAACAGCTCCTGGTCAAATTTGGAATTCGATCCTTTCTGGGAGAATAATTCCAGAAAACAAGCAAAGCCTTGAATATATTGTGGCTGTTCATCCCAAAAGTGATGAGCAGCCACTTTAAATTTGGTAAACTATGAATGTATCCAGCTTCCAAAAATTATATCAATTAGTAAAGGATCGCCCAGCCAAAAGGGTTGTCCTGGTTGCTGCTGAAGATCCCGATTTAATAGCAGCCGCTTCGAGAGCTCAAGCTGAAGGTCTTGCAGCATTTGTGCTTGTGGGCGATGCACGGAAAATTCAGACCCTTACCGCAAGCGGAAATATTGACTTTGAGATTATCGATTCCAGAAACCCAGCCCTGGATGCCGTCGCCCTCATCCATCAAGGGCGTGGAGATCTTCTCATGAAAGGTAAGATAGCCACCAGTGACTTGCTCACCGTTGTGCTAAATCATGAGTCGGGATTGCGTCAGGGTGAGTTGCTCAACCATATTGCCGTGATCGAATCTCCTCACTATCATAAATTGCTGTTTATTAGTGATGGCGGCATCAATCTCCATCTCGATGAGCATGTCTTTGAACAGATGGTTTACAATAATTCGGCTTATTTAAAAAAACTGGGTATACAGCATCCACGCTTTGGAATGCTGACCCTGGTTGAGACCGTAAACAAAAAAATTCCAGAAACCGTCATAGCCCGAAATGTGGTAAATAAATTATCCCCTGAATTTCTCATTGAGGGTCCCATCGCACCAGATGTTGCCTTATCCAAAAAGGCAGCTGAGAAAAAAGGACAGGAATCAAAAATTGCAGGCGAGGTGGACGTCTTCCTCATGCCTAATACCACAGCTGCCAATCATCTGGTAAAAGGTCTTGCTGCCCTCGGTGGATGTAAGGTGGGAGGGCTGATTGTGGGTGCGAAGGTGCCGATAATATTGCTCAGTCGTTCCGATGATGCAGCTTCAAAATATCACTCGATTTTATTGGGGCTTGTCTAGACCGTTAGGTTCACCCTTAACAATTCCATCCAAAACGTCACCCTGGGCAAAGCGAAGGGTCTCAGTCAAATCAACAGGATCAATGCCGGAAAAGGATCGAGATTCTTCCCTTCGGCTTCGCTCAGGGCAGGCTCACTCAGAATGACTCCGAAGGGGTCATCTTCTCAATCCGCTTCCATTTTCTCCAAACTCCTTGATTGCTGCTTCGCTCAACTCATGGTTCGACATGGCCATAAGCGTTTTGTAAGGTAATGTCAGATGCTGGGCACCTGCTGTGAAGGCGGAGGCCGCTTCTGAAGGCGATTTGAGACTGGCAGCCAGTAAATCTGTATGACTCCCGCTTAATACTTCGGCCAGCTCATTTACAAGCTGAATTCCATCTCCCATAAGCCGACTGGCTCGATTCACATACACTGCAATGTATTGGGCACCCGCCTCTCGGGCAATGAGAGCTTGGGCTGGAGAATAGATCGCTGTAGGACAACAAGGCATCCTTGAGGATAATTCCGAACAGACTTTAAATCCCAGCTCGTTGGGCACAAGCTTTACGACCAGTTGTTTCTCAAGAATTGCCAATGCTTGATGCGCCTCATTTAACATGGAATCAAATGATGTTGAAGTGAGCTGATAAAAAATAGGTCCAGAACTGAATGATTTCAGGGACCTTAAAACCGTCGCTATATCAGTTCCCGCTTGTGCGAGCAGCAGGGGATTGGTGGTGATTCCCTTGACCCATCCTAGCTCTGTGGCTCTCTGAATGTGAGTGAGGTTTGCTGAATCGATAAAGATGGACATGGAGGCTCCTGACTTTTGGCTGAATCTTTCTTCAAAATGATCAAAATCAAAATATTATTTGAACGCCAGCATTGGTTTACATTCAGCGCATGGAAAAGCTGAATTTACAGAAGGTTCATTCGCGTAATACTATTCTCAACGCGGCTGGCGAAGGCCTGTGGGGATTCGCAATGGCCTTCCATAATATGAACTCAGTGGTACCTATGTTTTTAGCTCAAATGGGGGCATCGGCCTTTATCCTGGGACTCATTCCTGGGGGTTTTATTTTGTTGGTAGCCGTTCCCCAATTGCTCTCCGCCACTCTGTTTCGCCAATCTTCTCAGATAAAAAAGATAAACATAGGTTTGCACTTCGCCATGGCACCCACTGCCTTTCTGATGGGATTGGCTTTCTATGTTTTTGGATTCACTGGACAGATTGGAATTCTGGTGTATTTGATCCTATGGGTCGTGTGGTCTCTAAGCGTTGGTTTTCTGGTTCCAGTGTGGGCAGACTTTTTGGCGTCTGTCACAATCGCTAGCCGTCGCGGTCGCTTTTTTGGGATCACATTCACGGTAAATGCAATTCTGGGAATGATTGGCGGGTATGTACTTAAAGAGGTCTTGGCCCTGGAGAGTCTGACTTTCCCACGTAATTTTGGTGCAGCCTTTCTGATTATGACAGTGGCCATCCTTATCGGGAATAGTTTTTTTATTTTTATCAAAGTCATCCACGCGCCCAATCTCAGTGTCACCACCGTTGATCGCTGGTGGCGGCGATTAAAATCAATCTATATCGGTGATAAGAATTTCCGAAACTACATCTTCAGTCGAGCCCTGGCTGCCGCCACCATGATGCCCCTTGCATTTTATGGTGTGGATCTTCAGTCCCGCTTTGGATTGCCTTTAAGCGCAGCCGGATCTTTTACTTTTTTCCTCGTCGTAGGACAGGCGATCTTTAATATCCTGTTCGGGTATCTGGGAGATATTTATGGGCGTAAAGTAGCCATTTCCGGGTTTTTTATAGGGCATTTTCTGGCTGCTTTGACTGCTATTCTCGCCACTGAGCCATGGATGGCTTATCTTACTTTTGGTTTTATCGGCATGGCCTTCGGTGCCGGGCAATCCTCTTTTATGGTGTTTGTTTATGAATTTGCAGGTGAGCTCGGAGATCGGAAGTTTTATTATGCTGCTCTGGATAGTGCGATCGCGCCCTTTATCATTGTATATATTTCAGTTGCAGGGCTGATCGTAGATCGTTTTGGTACCATCCCACTTTACAATCTGACCCTGGCTTTTGTTTTGGCAGGACTGCTCCTCTTCATTTTTAAGGTCAAATCACCCCTATCCGAGCAAGCCATCTTAGACAATTGACCGTTGATAAAAAAATTAACGCGCAATACATCAACATATATATAAACTAATAAATACAGACATTTATGTAGTGGGAAAGCTGTATGCTAAAAAATAAAACGCGCATAACGCACATTTTTATTGCCTCCAGGCTTTACACACATATATTGCCTGTGTATGAATGCTTAACTTGAAATAATAAATGCGCAGTTCTGGAGAATCACCATGCGATACATCCTATTAATGACACTATATATAGTCAGTTCCCTCCCCTTGACGGCTCAAAGTACAGGCTCGATTCAGGGAATCGTTCTAGATGAAACCACCCAGCAGCCTATTGTTGGGGCTAATATTATTGTTCCAGGAACGAATCGGGGTGCCGCATCGGACCTTGAGGGTAAATTCATTATCGACAGGCTTCCACTGGGAACCTATCTCTTACGGGTTGATTATATTGGTTATTCGCCGAGAACCGTGAGCGATATTGTGGTAAAATTATCACACCCTGCAATGGTAAATATAGATATTCAAGAATCCGTTTTGGAACTGGAGGCGGCGATTGTTGTGGCAGATTACTTTACCCGTAGTCAGGATACACCAGCGAGTACCCAGGTGCAATCCAGCGAAGAAATTAGACGCCTGCCTGGCGGCTTTGAAGATGTGGTCAGAGCCATTTCAATATTACCTGGGGTTGCACAGGCTGAGGCTGGTCGCAATGATCTCGTCGTTCGCGGAGGCTCTCCCAGCGAGAACCTATATATTATTGACAATATCGAAGTGCCGAATATTAACCACTTTGGAACCCAGGGTGCCAGTGGTGGGCCACAGAGTTTTATCAATCTTGACTTCGTGGATGAGACCTCATTTTCAACAGGTGGCTTTACTGCCAAATATGGTGACCGTCTTAGCTCAGTACTGGATATTTCATTAAGAGAAGGTCTGGAAGATCAATTTGCATCCAAAACGACCATTTCAGCCAGCCAGTTTGGTTTTAATCTGGAGGGTGGTTTACCCCAGGACGGTAACTTTCTTTTCTCCGTCCGCAGGAGCTATTTAGATTTCCTTTTCAAGGCAGCCGGTTTTGGTTTTGTACCCGAATACTGGGATTTTTTAGGGAAGGCCAGCTTCAACCTCAATCAAACCGATCAATTAACCTTTCTTGGAATAGCCGCCCTGGATAATGTAAAATGGTTTAACGATACGGAAGAGCAGCGCAATTTTAACAGTCAGGTACTGGGAAGTGATCAACAGCAGCTTGTGGCAGGTGTTAGCTACCAACATTTACTCGATTCTGGGCTATTTACCGTAGCTTTAAGTCAAGTCAATGTTGACTATGCTTTCAGTCAAAAAAATGCCAACCTTGAGCCGATTTTCCAAAACATTAGCTATGATCGACAAACCAACTTGAAGGCCGATGGGGTCTGGCGCCTGAATCGCAACCTGAGGCTGAGTTCAGGAGTGAAGTTAAATCGGACCAATTTTTACTCGGATCTGGTTTTGAATCAGACCGATGTTCCAGGCATCGGTACGTTGAGAGTCGAAGAGGAGTACGCTAAGGTGGGTTGGAAATCAGGTGCCTATGCGCAGCTAGCACAACGCTTTTTCCGTTTGAATTATACCGCTGGAATCCGGGTGGACCATTTTACAATCCTGGCGGCAAAGCCAGTAGTTTCTCCACGTTTTTCAGTGAGTTATAGTCTAACGGGCGAGTTGACATCCAGCTTAAGTCTCGGTCGCTATAATCAATATCCCAGTACCATTTGGTTGGTGGCTGAGGAATCCAATCGCGATCTGGAACCTATCAAAGCCGACCAAATCGTGTTGGGCTTGGAATATCTCTGGCGGCCGGACACTCGGGTGTCACTAGAAACGTATACCAAACAATACCACAATTATCCCGTGAGCCTTACCCGACCCTATCTGGTTATGGTAAATACCGGCGCAGGGTGGGGAGGCTCCCAGGAAGGTTTTGCCTCATTCGGTGTAGACCCACTGAGTAGTGAGGGATCCGGATGGGCGCGAGGAATGGAATTGTTCATCCAGAAAAAAATGTCAGAAATGCCCTGTTATGGGACTGTCAGCGTCAGTTATAATCAATCCAAATTTACAGCACTTGATGGTATTGAGAGACCGGGTAGCTTTGATCAAACCTGGATTATAAACCTGGGAGGTGGGTATATTGTTAACGAAAAGTGGGAGTTTAGCACGAAATTCCGCTACGCAACGGGAAGACCTTATACACCTCTTGATGAAAGTGGGCAGCAAATGATCAGTGCCTATAATTCAGTTCGTCTGGATCCGAATCATAGCCTGGATGTAAGATTGGATCGACGTTGGGGTGGGAGTTGGGGTTTGATTTCCTATATCGATATACAGAATATCTACAACAAGAAACCATCAGAGATCCCTGTGATTGATCCAAATACTGGAGAAATATCCAAAGGGGCTGCACTTGGATTATTGCCAACCATCGGAATAAGTGCTGAATTTTAAGAAATCTTATCTAATTTGATGTACCAAAAATAAAGAATATTCAGATGGAAAAATCAATTCAAATCGGACCCTATCTCAGCAGCGAAGATGTTGCCAGAATCTTAAGCGTTAATGTCGCTACAGTGAAACGCTGGACTGACCTTGGAAAATTGGATTGTATAAAAACAGCAGGTGGGCATCGAAAATTCAGGTTACGTCATCTGGCAGCCTTTGTCTTGGAGCATAAAAAATATTCAGAACATCTTTCCCTGTTTTCGACCTCGAATCCAATCGATTTTGACTTGAACACGCAGGTGCTGAAGGGGGCGTTTGATAAGCTCATCCCGCTGTTTTTATCCAAAGTGATTGCTTGCGAATACGGAATGATTCAGAATATTCTCCACAATCTATACATGGTTCATCAGGACCTGGCCCTGATCTATGACGAATTACTCACACCGGTGCTGCATCAAATCGGCAATATGTGGGCGAAAGGTGAACTTAGTGTGGCCCAGGAGCATCTGGCCTCTCAGGCAATCAGAGATGGCATTGTAAAAATGCAGGATGTGGTTATCAAGACAGATACAAATGCAGGTCGGGCATTTGTCCTCACCATCGGGACTGAACTCCATGATATCCCAGCCAAAATGGTGCAACATCTTTTAGAATCCCGCGGCTTCATCACCCTTTTCAGTGGACAGGCGACACCGGCCGGAGATACCGGAAAGGTCTTTGAATCCTTTCACCCCGATCGCGTTTATTTGTCCTCCACGTATATTGAAAATACAGAAACGGCTCAGCAGGAATTCAATGAGCTTGCAGCCCGCTGCGATCAATATGAAGCCAAGTTGTTCTGTGGCGGGGTGGGGATGAGTCAGTTGACTCTGGGCCAAAAGACTCACATCAAACTACTGACATCTTTCAAAGAAGTTCAAAGCTCATAAGTCATTGCTGGCGCGACCAGCAGTGCCAGGCAAAATATCAAGCCTTAATCAGTCTTATCTCCTTTGAAAGAATCTCCGGCCAGCTCGATTTTCAAGGCTGACATTGAATGATTTACATCCAGGATAAAAATAATTAATCCAATGCTGAGGGAGCCCATACTGAGCATAAACAGCATGATGATCACGGGAACCGCATGTAGGTTGAAAAGGGCAATGAAAAAGAGCGCAATCACCAGCATCGCTGCCAGGAGCAGACTAATAGACACAAAAACAATTGCCCTTCTAAGATTCCGAGCACGCGCCGCAATAATCTGAATCTGCGCTTGAATGCGAGGATTTTGACCTTCGGAAGTTTGTCTTAGGGAGGTCGCCAAACTCCGGGCTCGATCAATGACCCGAGCATAACGGTTGGTCATGGATAAGAGGACAAGACCAGCGCCGGAAATGACGATTACGGGACCAATTGAAAGCTGTAGAGCGGGTACAATTTGTTCTAAAAGCATAATATTTTCCTTTATCGACCGAGATAGAAGATCACGGGTTTACCTCAGGGACACCCATAGATGACACCTTGAATTATTAGCGATATGTCTTTTGACACCGCGGACAAAAGTGCGTCCCCCTCTGTCCTAATTTGATTTTCTCGATTGGCGTTTCACAATCCTGACAGGGTTCACCTCGCCGACCATAGACCTGTAGAGCTGCTTGATAGGTTCCACTCTGATTCTCCCCGTGACTAAAGTTGACCACCGTGGTGCCCTGTGCCCTTATGCTCTCACTGAGGATATGTCGTATCGCCTGATGGAGTTTTCCCGACTGTTTTTTCGGGATCAGTTTTGCAAAACTCTCGGGGTGAACGCCAGCCTGAAATAAAGCCTCATCAACATAGATATTACCCAGTCCTGCCAGAAAGGTCTGGTCCAACAAGAGTGGTTTGATCATCCGGTTCTTTTCCTTGAGCATATCCTGGAAAAGTGAGACTGAAAAATCATCACTAAGCGGTTCTGGTCCAAGATGGGCGAAGAATTCTTGCTTGTCTTCAGTATAGACCATGCGACCAAATTTCCGCATATCTTGAAAAAAAAGGGAATTGCCGGACTGAAAGTGGAGGATTACGGTGACATATTTTTCAGGGTAAAGCCGGGATAGTTTTCCCGTCATACGTAAATGGACGACCAGTGACCCTCTATCCAGCTCAATATTGATGAACTTGGCTCTTCTAGAAACCCCATGAATTGTTTTGCCGATTAAAGAGTCGTAGGCGGAATCAGGTTGAAGCGCTTTGGACCAAGGTATTTCAATATCCTGGATTGTTTCACCTACAATCGTGGTCTGGAGGCCACGAACAACGGTTTCGACTTCGGGGAGTTCAGGCATGGGTTTGATTTCCAGGCGCGGATTCGAATCCGCACTTGGAATGATTGGTTATCATTTCAGCACAAGGCTGATGGGGCAATGATCGGACCCGGTAATATTGGGGTGAATCCGTGAGGCTTCAACCTGGTCTGCAATGTTTTCGCTTACCAGGAAGTAGTCAATTCTCCAGCCAACATTATTGACCCGGGCATTGGCTCTGAAGCTCCACCAGGAATAGTAGCCCTTTGCGTCAGGGTGCTCTTTGCGAAAAGTGTCTACGTAACCCGTATCCAGGTAACGATCGACCCAGACCCGTTCCTCTGGCAGAAATCCAGAGGTTTTTGAATTTTCCCGTGGTCGAGCGAGATCGATATCAGTATGGGCAGTATTAAAATCTCCCACAATGATTACAGGTTTTATCTTTTCTGTCTCACGAATATGTTCTTGAAGGGCGCCATAAAATCGCAATTTGTAATCGAGGCGATCCTGATCCTTTTGACCGTTTGGGAAATATACATTATATAGAAAAAAGGTGTCATGTTCAGTGAGCAGGATACGACCTTCTCGATTAAAGGATTCATCCAGAATCTCCCTTTGAACACTTAAGGGTTCTTTTTTACACCAGGTTGCAACGCTGCTGTATCCTTTTCTTTCGCCAGAGTGGTAGTAAGCATGATATCCCAAAGGATTAATCAGGTTGTCATCCAGCTGTTCTGGATGTGCTTTTGTCTCCTGCATACACAGGATATCCGGGGTATCAAGATTAAACCAATCCCAGAAACCCTTTTTAACGACGGCACGAATACCATTTACATTCCATGAAACTATACGCATATCACACTCCTTTATAGGCGATGAAATTACTCAGGATTTAGAGAAGGCAAATTTGTTTATCGGTGATGGAATAAAGCAGAGGATCATTTGAATTAAGCAGAACCAGGCTATATTTTGCTTTCTGATAGATTTAAAGGATGAATCAAATTATAAACGAAAAGCCAATTCTAAGCGTAAACTCTCGGACCGATTGGCGTCAATGGCTTGCAGAGCATCATGATACCAGTAAGGAGATATGGCTTATTCTCTTTAATAAACAATCGGGTAAACAATTCATGACCAAAGTGGAGGCTGTGGATGATGCCATTTGTTTTGGGTGGATTGATAGTCTGGTGAAGGGTATCGATGATGAAAAGTATATGCAGAAATTCACACCGAGGAAACCTGATAGTCAATGGTCAGAAATTAATAAAAGACGTGTCGTCATGTTGGAAACGCTGAGTCTGATAGAAGCGCCAGGCAAAATATTGATAGACCATGCCAGGGCAACGGGTGAGTGGTTTAAAAACCGTGATGTACCATCTGAAATTGAAACGCCACCTGATCTGATCCAGGCGCTTATTGGTACTGAGGGAGCAATGGAAAAATGGGAAAAGCTGCCACCCTCTCATCGCGACAAATATCTGCTCTGGATAAGCCAGGCAAAACGTGAAATGACCAAACAAAATAGAATTGTTAAAGCGATAAAAATGCTTACTTCAAACCAATCACCTAGTATGTTGTGATCAACCCAGAGGAATGAATCATGTTGCTGAATCGAATACTCGTAATGACACTACCCGCTTTCCTGTTCTGGTCTTGTGCGTCCAAGACAGTTATAATCCAGAGCAATCAGCTTGAACCAATTGCACGGGATCTAGAGATCATTACGCGAGCAGATTGGGGCTGGGTCCCACTAACAGACAGTATTCCCACCCATGAAATAAAATTTATAACCATTCATCATGGTGGTGAGGATTTCCCTGAGGATAAAGATCCAATAAAATATCTGCGCGGCTTGCAATCATGGAGTCAGACCGATAAAAACTGGATCGATAACCCTTATCACTATATGATTGATCTCAGAGGCAATATTTACGAAGCGAGACCCATTAGATATCCTGGGGACACGAACACAGATTATGATGTCAGGGGGCACGCCTTGATTTGTGTTATGGGAAATTATGAGAATCAAATTTTAAGTCCTATCCAATTCGAACAACTGGCCAAACTCACTGCTTCTCTTGCGGATCGCTATGATGTTTCTCCAGATCACATCAAATCACACAGGGACTACACCGAAACGCTATGTCCGGGAAAAGATCTTTATCGCTATCTGGAAGATGGGAGCCTCCTGCTAAGAATCGCAGCCTTAAGAAATTGAAACGGCGAGATACACGGATCATTTGGTATAGAGCGTATGACGCCTAAAAAGAAACAGAAATATTTCAAACAGTCTGGTGTTCTTCCTGTATATAAAGGCAAGGTTGTTCTTATAACAGCAAGGGGGAGCAATCGCTGGATCATTCCCAAAGGCTCCATTGATTGGGAATTAACTGCCCAGGAGTCCGCTGCCAAAGAAGCACGTGAAGAAGCGGGCATTAAAGGAGAGGTTCTACCCGCTGAGATTGGCACTTATAATTATGAAAAGATGGGTGGTCAGTATAAAGTACGTCTTTATTATATGGAAGTTAGCAAGCTTAAAAAGAATTGGGATGAAAAGCATTTCAGGAAACGAAAACTTGCCTCACCAAAACAGGCCATCAAAAAGGTGGTCCCCGCAGCTGTCTCAAAGATTATAGCTGAATTCTTCCATGAGAACAGACACTTGATCATGGCCCATAAAAAGAAGCGCAAAAAAGCAGCCAAGAAGAAGAAGGTCTAAGATATGCCCGGATCAATTATTGGTGTTTGGAATCTCGTAGCCATTGTCTACGTATCAGGATCTGAAGTCACCACGATTGATCCAGCGCTTCCGGGATTGTTTATCTTTACGGAGCAGCACTATAGCATGACCTGGATGCCCCTGCAGAAACAACAGGAAGATTACGCTGACCTCTGGCACCCCAGCGATTCGGAGAAAGTGCAAAGCTATAACTCTATTGTCACCAATACCGGGCGCTATGAAATCTCAGAAACAGAACTTATCACCCATGTTCGAGTGGCAAAAACACCAGCCTTTGTTGGCGGTAAGGCTATTTATGCCTTTGAATTAAAAGAGGATGAATTGCGCCTTGAAGTTTTGGATAGTATTGCCCATGATGGTACCCGGGATGAATCTTACTTGAAATTTAAAACCATTCTAACACTGCAACGGGTTGAATAATGACCGAACCAAACAAATGGGATCGGATCTATTCGGTAGTGAAATTAATTCCCTCGGGCAAGGTGGCTACATACGGTCAAATCGCAACCCTGGCAGGCTACTATCGACAGGCCAGACAAGTCGGTTATGCTTTACATGCAGTGCCTTCCGATGAAATTCCCTGGCACCGTGTTATTAATGCCCAGGGAAAAATCAGTTTGAATCTGGAAATGGGTGGGGCGGTGCAACGAAAATTGCTTGAGAATGAAGGCGTTATTTTTACAGCCGCCAATGTCATACCACTGCACCACTATCAATGGCAACCCACCGTGGATCCTCTGGATATCCTGAATTTAGTTAAGTAATGTTTAAAGCCTGATCACAGGTGCTGCGTTTGCTAGCTGTTTAGCCCTTTGGTCAAATGCCATCCATTCCCGTGCTCACATTTATAAACCTGTAATTTAACACCCTGCTCTTTGCGCAGGAGACCGGCGCGCCGAAGGGCATCTCGTTCAGAAAGATAAGCTTCTTTCAACTGGCCATCTGCACTCCGGCACGTGCTACAAGTTGTGCTGGCAGTTTGCCGATCTGCAGGGGATAGATGCCAGAATCCACACTTGTCACATTTGTAAGGGATCAGGTTATTGCCACCGTAATCCTTGTTGGCGTGACCCGCAGCGGATTTTGCTTCCGCTTTGGTATCATACTCGGTCAGGGGACGACCGGTTTTCTTGGAATTACAGCTTGGACTTTTTCTGTTCAAATTTGAGCTCCCGAGATTAGTGTTCAATCTAAGGGAGTACACTCCATTTATTTACAACGAAATTAATGAAGTTTAACTTGATTGCTGTCGAGCGACTCACGATTCTCCCGCTTCGCCCAAAGGGCTATTCAGCGGTTTCTGCTGCCGTATCGCCTTGACGGGAAACGTGGTCCACCATGAACGGCAAGGCGAAGTGTTATCCTGCCAGACCGAAGTCATAAGGAGTCGGGGGGGCGAAGTACCCGAAAAGAGGAAGCGGATGATTTCATTTTACTACAAAAGGCCCCGTAAAATTACAGGGCCTTTGAATTTAGTGCAGGTTGATTCAATCAGGAATGAGTGGAGTCAGCCTTGAGTTTACTAATCATGTCCTGAAGGCTACGAGTTTCCCTGGCCATTGGCGCCAGCAGAGCCAAACGGCTTACCCATTCCTCACCATCAATGGTATTCCCATCTTTGACATATGCTCTGGCGATTTCATAAACGAGCTGAGGGTTATTGGATGCCTCCATGCTCAGGGGGAGTAAAATATCCAGAGCCTTCCCTGTTTCATCAAACAGGTCATTCCAGATAGAAGCGACCTTGATGCGTTCCATCAGGGGAGTATTCTCACGACCGTTTTTAAAGGCGTTCTCCATATAACCGTAAGCGCTTGAGTCATCTTCAAGCTGATAGTACATCTGCGCGATTTGGAGATATAGATCCATGTAGGTAACCGGAATTGTTTCATCTGGTATCAACTCATCCATCTTATGGAGCACATGGAGGGCTTTTGCGCGATTGTCCTCACCGGTCAAGCCATACTCGTAGACCAGCTGTAGAAATCCCTTGCGGTAATTCTGCAAGAGCCGCTGCACATTTGGTGGATAATAAACACTGGGATCATTCAGGTTGGTATAACGATAAGTGTTAATAATTTTATCATACATAATATCTTGATCTATACTGAGACCAACCTTGTAGGGCATGAGTTGATAGGCTTGACCATCCATTCTTAGATATTCACCCAGTCCGATTTGATTGCTGGGGGAGACGGTGACTGCAAAGTAAATTGGTTTTTTCCAGTCATTCATCCGTAATAGCTGAAAAATCATTAAATCCTGAACCCTCAATCCACCTGTCAATTTTCCGGTTTCCGGATTTTTCTGACGGGAAATAGTCGGCTGAAGATTCCATCTTAATCCTGATGCGCCTTGTTCAAGAGTTCCTGTTTCAGGCTTATCGCCGGGGCTGGCTGGACCGGGAATGAACATTTCGCGTTCATCAAAGCGCGTCAAGGTGAGGCCTTCAATCTCATCATCAGAGAGATTAAGCTGTATTTTAGGCTCCATGTTTTTCAGCTGTTTGATATACCAGGGCGTATTCAAAAGACTCAAGTTGACGACGCGGACATCTTTTCGAATACCTTCGACCTCCTGAAGGTACCAAAGCGGGAAGGTGTCGTTATCACCATTTGTGAAAATGATAGCCCCAGGGTCGCATGTGTTGAGCAGGTTATATGAATATTCCCAGGCCACATAGTTACCTGAACGATCATGGGTATGGTAATTAGCACGAAGCATGTTTATTGGAGCTGCCAGCAACATAACAGCGAGGGCTCCACTAAAGAAGAGTGGTGAATCCTTACGCCAATCATTTACCTTTTCCAGGAAAGCTGCCGCGCCAATTCCGATCCAGATGGCAAAGGCGTAAAACGACCCCACATACGAGTAGTCTCGTTCTCTGGGCTGAGGATCGTCCTGATTCAGATAAAGCAGGATGGCGAATCCGGTGAGCATAAAGAGGGCGAGAACAGCAAAAGCGCGCCGAGAGTCTTTGGAAAAATGATGCCCTAGTCCTGCCAATCCCAGAAGGAAGGGGATGGCCCACAGCTGAGAGATATCGGATTTATCCCCGATTCGGCCCCAGAACTGCCATTTAAAATAGCGGATATACATGTGATTGATCTGATAGCGCCAGAAAAAATCTGACTTGGAGGTATAACCATTGTTGATGGAGCTTAGATTACCCATCCGCTGGTTCACATCACGTCCACCCAAACCAACAATGATCTGATCTCCCTGGGCGGAGATGATTTCCCCGATTTTCCCCGTGCTATTGACTTTTACGATTCGGCCAGGTGTGGCGGATTGCTTGTTCAGCGGAGCTTCTTCCCAACGATCGCGATAGAACATGGGATAGCTTCCGTATTGTTCTCGTTCAAGATAGGAAACAGCGCGGGAAACGGTTTCAGGATCGTTTTCATCTATATTTGGGTTTTGAGCTGAGCGAATAAAAATAGTTTCGTATGAAGTAAAGCCAACCAGAACCAAAAGCAGGGCCATTACTGAAAGACGAATCTCAGTGGCTCGGGCGCGGTATATTGTGGGCGCAAAGAAGATCAGAGCCATGAGGGCCAGGATGCTGAAGGTAAAGGTTGCCCCAATAGCTGAGACAGCATTGTCCGTATTCAGAAAATTTCCCATAACATTGGCCATCTTTGACATCCCTTTGATAATGCCAAGATAGATGATGAGGTAGGCTGCTCCAGCAGATCCCATGAGAAGCACCTGCTTCCAGTACCGTTTGCGACGATCTGAATTAAAGGCTTGAGAGAGTCCCCATAAACCAGCGCCAGTGATCGCTGAAAAAAGCACCATCAGAACCATGAGTTTTGAACTTAGATCATCACTTGAGAGACGCATGTACTCCATGGATGTTGCTGGCAAAGCCATCTCGATACCAATCATGATAGCCACAGCCATGATGCCCACTACTGCGAGCATGTGGACCATCATTTCAACCCCATCTTCCTTTGGATTAAGCTTCATATACATGATCAGAGCGATAAATGGAATGGTCAACAGATTTAACATATGCACAGAAATTGCCAGACCCATCATATATGAAATGATCAGGATATATCTGGAGCCGGCTCCACCCTCATCCACTTTTTCGGACCATTTTAGAATAAGCCATACAACAATAGCTGTAAAAAAGATACTCATGGAGTAAACTTCCGCCTCCACTGCGTTAAACCAGTGACTATCAGAAAAGGCAATAGTCAGAGACCCAATCAGACCACCACCATAAGCGATCCATTTATCCGCTGCATCCTTGATCTTTCCCCGCCACTCTGACACCAGCCTGACAATGATCAGAAATAGAAACATGTTCGCAAAAGCTGTGGCCAGTGGTGACAAAAGATTTATACGATAGGCAATATTGTGAAATTGGGGTTCGTTAAGGACAGGGTCGAGCGCAGCCCCTCCGGTAATGGGAAGCATGGAAATCACTCGTCCTAATAACAGATAGAGTGGAGAGCCTGGAGGATGGGGGACGCTGAGGGTGTGTGAAACGGCAATAAATTCACCACAATCCCAAAAAGAAACCGTCGGTGCCATGGTATCCAGGTAAATCAGGAAGGTGAAGATCAGCACAAAACCTGCCACCATTGTTTTCACCACGTCACGGGGTTTAAAAAATTCCATTATCAATCCTCTTTCAGTTCAAAAGTGTTGGCCACAAAATTATTTTTCATAACAGCGTCAATTTATTATTTGAAAATGAGCCCTTCTCGCCATTGACTCATTTCGGTATTATTTCAATGCTTTGCTTGGGTCTTGAGGCCAAGGCCAGCCAATATATATGGATTGAAGTCTGATGCC
>JABMOT010000143.1 GCA_013202385.1 Fidelibacterota bacterium | reverse complement strand
CATTTGCATTGGCTGCAAGGCTTGTGAGGCTGCTTGTAAACAGTACAATGATATGCCGTCTGAAAGCGGGAATTTAGAAAAAGCCCAAGGTGTGGATGGAATATGGGATGCGTCCTATGATCTATCTGAAAAAACCCTGAATAAAATTAAGCTCTATGAAAATGGTGATGCCTCTGTCCGCAATCGCGAACAGAATGGCTTCGCCTTTGTGAAAAAAGCCTGTATGCATTGTGTGGATCCAGATTGTGTATCAGCCTGCCCAGTTACAGCGCTGACAAAAAACGCAGCATCTGGAATTGTTGAATATGATAAAGATGCCTGTATTGGTTGTCGTTATTGTATGGTGGCTTGTCCCTATAATATTCCGAAGTTTGAATATGCCAAAGCACTTCCGGAAATTGTAAAATGTGAAATGTGCTCCCATCGACAAGCTGTCGGTGACATCCCAGCCTGCTGTGAATTCTGTCCAACTGGTGCATCCGTGTTTGGGAAGGTAACAGATCTGCTGGACGAAGCACGCAAGCGCATCAAGCTGGTGGCAGGGAGCACTTATGAATATCCCATGCGTAGCCTGGATGCCGGCGATGTGAGTCCCAAATCCGTGGCTTCATATATCAATTACATCTATGGTGAGAAAGAGGGCGGTGGGACTCAATATCTGCTGCTTTCAGCAATCCCATTCACCAAGTTGGGTCTGCCTGAGCTGTCTGAATCTTCTTCGGCGAGTAAGTCCGAAGGAATCCAGCATGGTGTCTACAAAGGCATGATCGCTCCAATTGCACTCCTCGGTGGATTGCTCTATGGAGCTTACCAAACAACTAAAGATTCAGAAGGATAGGAGCTGATTATGCACGAAAAACAAGCTCTCGGTGGCAAACTGCTTACCAAACCATTCTGGGTTTTACTTGGTCTGGTGATGATTGCAGGTCTTTTGCTCATCAAACGATTTCTATTCGGTATCGGTGCAGTGACCAATCTATCAGATGGCTATCCCTGGGGTATCTGGATAGTCTATGATGTCCTGGTTGGAACTGCATTGGGTTGTGGTGGTTATTCCATTGCCCTCCTAGTCTATATTTTTAACAAAGGGGAATACCATCCTCTGGTAAGAACTGCCCTCATGACCAGCGCCTTTGGATATACCCTCGCCGGTGTATCCATTTTTATCGACATTGGTCGCTACTGGCAGATGTACAATGTTTTTCTGCCCTGGCATATAAATCTCAATTCAATCATGTTTGAGGTTGCCGCCTGTATTGGAGCCTACGTTTTTGTCTTGTGGATTGAATTTTCACCGACATTTATGGAAAAACGTCAGGCACTGGGTACCAAGAAGAAATTGAATAAAATACTGTTCTTCTTCATTGCCCTCGGTGTTTTATTGCCAACCATGCATCAGTCTTCCCTTGGATCTCTGATGATCATTGCCGGTGAGAAAGTATCACCCATCTGGCAAACAGGCTGGTTACCCCTGCTGTTTTTGATAAGCGCGATAACCATGGGCTACGCAGTCGTGATTTTCGAATCATTATTTACAGCAGTAGCACTAAAACGACCTCTGGGCGAAACACCCATCCTGGGCAAGCTCAGCGGTATTATGATTCCGCTCCTGGTTTTGTTCATGCTATTGCGTTTTGGCGATCTGGCATGGCGCGGACAACTGGGAAACATCTTTAATGATGGGATGTTAGGATTTTTCTTTATTTTGGAAAACATCCTGTTTCTCATACCAATTGTCATGCTGGCTTCCATCAAAAATCGGATGCAGGCAAAAACCTTGTTCTGGGCTGCAGGATCCATAATTCTGGCTGGTGCTCTCTATCGTTTTGACACCTTCCTGGTAGCCTTTAACCCCGGTGTTGGCTACCACTATTTTCCATCAGCATCTGAGATCATGATTACGGTTGGAATTATCTCAATTGAGATTCTGGCCTATCTGGTCTTTGTTAAAAAGCTCCCGGTGCTGCCGGTGGTCAAACATTCATAAAAGAAGACATGAGGATATTATAAATGACTAAAAGAATTGTAGTTGATCCGATCACCCGAATCGAGGGACATCTGAGAATCGATTGTGATATCAAAGATGGGAAAGTAACTAAAGCCTGGTCCTCCGGACAGATGTGGCGCGGGATTGAAACCATTCTCAAGGGGCGTGATCCTCGTGATGCATGGGTGTTTACCCAACGTATTTGTGGTGTATGTACAACGGTACATGCTATTGCTTCAGTCAGAGCAGTTGAAAATGCTCTGGATATGGAAATCCCAGTTAATGCCCAATTCATACGCAATATGGTGATTGCAGCTCATGGGATTCATGATCATATCGTTCATTTCTATCATCTCTCTGCTCTGGATTGGGTGGATGTGGTATCGGCACTTTCTGCTGACCCCAAAGCCGCATCGAAACTCGCTCAAAGCTTATCAGATCATCCCAATAATGGCTGGCAGGAATACAAGGCCGTGCAGGATAAATTGAAGACATTTGTGGGTTCAGGTCAATTAGGTATCTTTGCAAATGGTTACTGGGGACACCCTGCCATGAAATTGCCCCCGGAAGTGAATCTTATTGCCGCAGCTCATTATCTGGAAGCTTTTGAAATTCAGCGAAAAGCCAATCAGATCACGACTATCCTGGGTTCCAAAACACCCCATATTCAGAATATGGCTGTGGGGGGTGTTTCCAACCCCATCAATCCAGACAGTCAGGCTGCCCTCAACATGGAACGACTTCAGATGGTCAAGGATTTGATGAATCAGCTAAAATCCTTTATCTATAATGCCTACATCGTTGATGTGACTGTGGTGGCTGCATTTTATCAGGATTGGTTGGGATATGGCTCCGGCGTGATGGATTATCTCTCGGTTCCTGATTTCCCAACGGATACCAAGGGCACCCAATTTGGCACTCCTGGTGGATATATACCGGGTGGTAATGTGGCAAAAATGACTCCCATCACATCCTTCCGGGACAAATATTTCCGCGATGGTGTTAAGGAGAGCGTCAAGCATTCATGGTATCAGGGTGAAAGTAATCTTCATCCATTCAAGGGTGAGACTGAACCTAATTACACCGATTTCCAGGATGATGGTAAATACAGCTGGGTTAAGGCACCCACTTTCCTGGGCAAACCAGCTCAAGTCGGTCCTCTGGCAAATGTCCTGGCTATGTATGCTTCTGGACATGAAACCACTCAGAAAGTTGCCGGGGTTGCCTTTGCCAAAATCAAGGCTCTCACCAAATCCAGTACTGATATTCCAATCAGCGTCTTGCATTCCACACTGGGACGACATGCAGCGCGTGCTATTCGTACTGCAGTGCTGTTTGAGGAATTGGAGAAGAACTATGATCTCCTGATTAATAATATTGCTGGAGGGGATATGACCACCTTTAATCCTCCTGTATTTCCTAAGGGTGAGCAGCAGGGTTTTGGTTTCCATGAAGCTCCTCGTGGAGTGCTATCACATTGGATCGTCATCAAAAACGGTAAGATTGAGAATTATCAGGCCGTCGTGCCCTCTACCTGGAACGCGGCACCTCGAAATAGCGATGACGCTGTTGGACCTTATGAAGCATCGTTAATGGGTAATCCCATTGCCGATGAGGAAAAACCTCTTGAAGTGCTCAGGACCGTTCATTCATTCGATCCATGCCTGGCCTGTGCCATTCACCTGCATGACAATAAGAGAAAGAACATTTCAAAAGTTCATGTCCTCTAATCAGAAGGTGGTCGT